>PXBU01000003.1 GCA_003566795.1 Puniceicoccaceae bacterium
GATGCGATTGAATCCTTCGGCGATGGCGTTGGTCGTACGGGTTCCGATGACGGCCAGTACGGCGTGCTTGTTGTGACGAATGGTAAGGACTTGCGCAGCAGTCCTATACAGCCAATGACTACCATTTTACTATACTGCATTAGGAGCTGGTCCGCGGTCCGCAAATTTCGATAACTCCCGAAGATCTCGAACTCTTTCTTTAGGCGCTAGGCGCGGTGGATCCATCGGTTGTGCCTGCCGAGCGATTCGAGGCTTCGAGTATCGCGCCGGCTACTTTACGACTAATGGCAGGAATGAAGCCGGGATAGTCTTTTTAGCTCTTGCTGTTGTCACGTGCTGCTTCCTGCCACTGTTTTCTATGAACAACATCGACGGCCTTGTTGAGCGCCTTGAAGACTTGGAAGCGGACCAGGGCTTACGCACCACTGGATAGAGGGTCTGGAATGCGTCGATTTAGGCCCCGCTCAAGTCGCAACAGGCGGCCTGGAGTTGAGGCTTTTGGAAGTCGAAGAGCCTTTCATTGAAGCGCCGGTTGATGCCCCGCGGCCCTACCCCTGGTCGATCAAGACGGCGGAGCAAAGCTCCAGATTGTTGACTGGCGTCGCGGATTTGTGACCCTTGTGGTACGAGTTATCATAGGCACCGATGGTCTTGAGAACACGGATGCGATGTCCGTCGCCCAGCCGGCCAATGGTGGGATCACGTACCCCTGAGAGTGTCGAGGCTGGCAAGCTCAGGAGCCGGGCCGCTGTTCACTGAGACATGATCTGACAATAACACAGCATCAGGTACTCAAATCAGTGACGTACCCAGCTACCCGATTCGGCCCAAGGCAGTTGCTCGGTCACCCTTCCACACGTATCGCAGTAGCTTTTTTGCGGGCAATACTTCAGTGAGCTCGAGCAAGGCCTGACCGAATTGTCGCGCCAATAGAGGGGCTCAGGTATCTGCCGAACGATGGTCCCCCACCCGGCATACCCCCCAAGAGGCAGCCAATATTGAAGGGCTTGACAAGCACAACACTCCGGACTGCGCCGCCGAAATGCAAGGCCCGCGCACCAGAGACCTTTGAACCTGAGAGGCTTTGCGATAAGCTTGCAGGATGCTCACCCCTATGTTGTTTGTTTACGCAAATGAAATTTGACAGGAAGCCCAGAGCATCGTAGACCAGGCGGGAGTACGGCTAAACCCGTTTCGAGACTCAGATAGAGCCAAGGTTTCCTTGATACTGTATCGCAACCTTTACTGGGCGCACCGATTTACTACCGGTATCCATTGATGCTGATTGAAGAAGCTGAGCATGAGGGGCGGCCAGTGGAGCTGGAAAATTTTCGGCAGTATCTCGAGTGAGTGAGAAAAAAGTGCCGGGAGAATACATACTGCACTTGCAAAGGTACGCGGGCTTTCTTGTCTGTTCAGCGATGCAAAACGGTCCAGCTTTTCTATGTGGCGACAGAGCTTTGCTAAACATCACCCGTTCTCGTTCTAGTAATTCGATCGATTTGATAACGCAGTGACTCCAGAATTGCGAACCAAACGACTGTTGCTCAGAGCATTTGCTCTTGAGGACGCCGGGGAAGTACAACGGCTTGCCGGTCATCCGGCTGTATCTAAACTTACTAGCAATGTTCCTTATCCGTATCTGGATGGAGAAGCTGAAAAGTGGATAAGCACGCATGCAGAAAACGCCAAGATTGGGAAGGGATTTGTCTGGGCCCTTTGCTCGGGGCCTGAACTAAGCGTTGTTGGTGCCATCAGCCTCTTGGACATGGTTGGTGGACACAAGGCGGAAATCGGTTATTGGCTTGGTCATGAGTACTGGGGCCAAGGGTTGATGGTAGAAGCTGGGCATGTGGTTGTGGCTTATGGCTTTCTTGCGCTTGACCTTAGGCGGATCGGCGCCAGTACGTACCGGGCGAATATCGGTTCTCGCAGGGTGCTGGAGGAACTGGGTTTCAAATATGAAGGGTGCAAGCGTTGCAATTTGCTGAAGGATGGAAAATTCCATGACCAAATGTTTTGGGGGCTCTTGCAGGAAGAGTGGAATGAAAAACGATAAAGCGAATTTGGCCGAAATGAGCGTGTACAAACGGTTTGTGAGCGTGCTGGAGCATCTTTTCCTGGTTGAGCAAGTCGACCTGGATCAACCAAAGCCACTGGATAGCGAAGGTAGATATTGGCGGCTGGTGTCAGCTCGCTTCTTTGCGCGTTACTGGGAATGTCGGATGGATCCGGCCATCACCAGCCGATTTGATGTGATTCAGTTCCTCTGCGACCAGGGTATCGCTGATGGCGTGGACGAGCTTGTTGAAGCGATTCGCACGCTTTGCGCGCAGCGCCAGTCCCGGATTCAGGATTATCTGAAAGCGTGCCGCGTCTTGACGGGGGGATCCTATCCCGCTCCGAGGATGATTCGCCTGGCAGAAAGGCTGGACCTGGAGGACGATGAGCTTGACGTTTTGCATTATCTTGTGCTGGTGCATTCCGACTCGCGCTTTTCGGATTATCAGGGACGGCAGGATGAGACGGGCCAGATCGCTCTTTTCCTTGGTTTGGACAA
>PXBU01000286.1 GCA_003566795.1 Puniceicoccaceae bacterium
AGCGCTGCCCATTACCCGCAAATAATTGCAGGACCTGACCGCTTGCGGCAGGCAGGCTGGCGGCATGCACACACAAAACCAGATCAAACGGTCGCTGGCGCAGCCCACGAGCGTAGAGTACGTCCAAGGGCTGCTGGAGAGCAACGAAATCCTTCACCGAAACGAACTGGCTAAGATCATCTGCGAGCAGTTCGGTTTCCATGACGCCCGTGGGCATGCGCAGCGTGGCGGTTGCGTCAAAGCGCTTCGGGAGTTGGAAGCCGCCGGACATTTTGTTTTGCCGTCCGCATGCGCCCGAACCGGCAGCAATACGCCCCGGCGCTTGCCCGATGCGGTGCCGGCGGCACGCAATGTGCCGACGCAGGCCTGTGATGTGTGGGGCTTGCACCTTATGGTGGTGCGTAGCGAGGAGCATATGCGGATCTGGAACGAGCTGATGATCCGTGAACATCCACAAGGGGCGGGGCCTCTGGTTGGCCGACAGTTGCGCTATCTGATTGGCTCGGAGCATGGGTGGCTGGGCGGCTTGGGATTTGCCGCCGCTGCGCGGCGTTTGGCGGATCGAGACCAGTGGATCGGATGGGATGAGGAACAGCGGCGGGGATATCTGGATCGGATTGTGGCACTGAACCGCTTTCTTATCCGCCCCGACGTGCAATGCCGCAACTTGGGGTCGAAGGTTCTGGGCATGAGCATGGCCGTGATGCCGGAGGATTTCCAGCGTGCGTACAACTACCGTCCCTGGCTGGCGGAGAGTTTTGTAGACATCAGCCATTTCTCCGGGGCATGCTTTCGAGCGGCGAACTGGATTGGGGTAGGCCAGACGAAGGGCCGTGGCCGGCAAGATCGTTTCCGCACATCGACCCTGCGCCCCAAAGCGATTTATGTGTATCCGATCGAGAAGGATTTCAGAAAACGCATGGGCTTGAGATCGGGCGCGGGGGCAGGTGCGTTGAGTTCGACCGATGGCCTGGAAGCAGAACAGTGGGCACAAAACGAGTTCGGCGGCGCTCCGCTGGGGGATGTGCGGCTGAGCAGGAGATTGGTACAGGTGGCTGCGGAGAAAGCAGACGTTCCGGATCGGGCTTATAGCGGTGTCGCCAAAGGCGATTGGCCCAGAGTGAAGGCCTATTACCGCATGATCGATCAGCCGGACGAATCGGCGGTTAGAATGTGTAATATTCTCAAGCCCCACCGTGAGCGCACGATACGGCGAATGCAGGGGCAGAAGACCGTGCTGTGCGTGCAGGACGGCAGCGATCTGAATTACAGCAACCTGGATCAATGCGAAGGTCTTGGCCCCATTGGCAAGAACCAAACCGGAGCGGAAAGTCGAGGGTTGCATCTGCATTCGACGCTGACCGTAGCCCCTAACGGGCTTCCTTTGGGTGTGCTGTGCGCTGATTGCGAGGCGCCGAAAAGCAAGTCGCCGGAAGAAGACAGAGCGGCCTTTGAGATTCCGATCGAAGAGAAAAAGACGTTTGTTTGGATTGAGCATTATCGCGAACGGGTAAAAATCTCCACCCAAATGCCGCATACGCGGTTGATCAGCGTCTGCGACCGCGAGGCTGATTTCTTCGAGATGTTTGACGAACAGCGCACGAGCCCTCGGGCCGAGTTGCTCATACGCGCCCAGCATAACCGCACTATCACCCAGGAGCCTTTCAAGCTGTTCGCGGCTGTGCGTGAGTCGGAGGTTCAGAGCCGTGTGCGCGTGCATATCCCGCGGCAGAGCGCCCGGCCGAAAAAGAGCAAGCAGAAGGCCCGCCCCAAAAGACCCGGACGCATGGCGAATATGGCTGTGCGCTACAAGCGCGTACAGCTTCGCCCGGCACACTATCATGTTGACAAAGAACCGATAGACATCTGGGTGATTCATGCGCTGGAAGAAAACCCTCCGCCAAAGGCCAAAGCGGTCGAATGGTTCCTGTTGACCACAATGGCTATGGGCTCAGCCGCGGATGCCGAGCAGTGTCTGCGCTGGTATTGCCTACGCTGGCGCATCGAAGACTGGCATCGAGTGCTGAAGACCGGGTGTCGCATTGAGAAACTCGCTCACGACACAGCCGAACGCCTTTGTCGCGCCATCGCCATCAATCTGGTCATCGCGTGGCGAATCATGCTCATGACTCTTCTGGGCCGTGAGACCCCGGAGCTTCCGGCCGAGGTGCTCTTCTCCGACATTGAACTGCGCACCTTGCGCGCCTACTCAAAAAAAAACGGCTTGAAGGTACCTTCGATGCTGGGTGACGCCGTACGACTGGTTGCCAAGATCGGTGGGTACCTCGGGCGGAATAACGATCCGCCTCCCGGACATCAACTGCTCTGGCATGGCTATCGAGAATTCCAGTTCATGTGTATGGGCTTCGCGTTGCTGGAGGAAAAGTGAGACTGCCCCGTCAGCACTTATGGGTAAAGGGCAGGCCTAGGCTGCTCCCCGGAGCCGCTCACGGGGGAGCGAAGTGACACCCCGGGAGAAGCTCCTGCTCGAAGTGGCTGATGCAACAAAACCTGAGGACGAAG
>PXBU01000271.1 GCA_003566795.1 Puniceicoccaceae bacterium
ATGGCCGTTCGACCAAACGCTAAGGCGTTCGGCTACTGCGCTGCCGAGCCCGCACCGCCGCATCCGGCTGTTATCATCATGCTGGGTTGGCCTTTATTATTGGAGACCGCGGTCCCGCAGATGGATAACCAGGGTCCTTTGTTCGCCATTGATCATTTCAAATGGACCTGGGGAGGGATTCAGGGGGTCCCGCTGGTTCCCGAAATAGTCGGTGTCCAGCCGGTAGGGGGTGCCGTCTGGATTCAGGTAGGGGGCGTCTGGAACGATTGCCTTGCCCAGTGTTTCGGTGGTCACGATCTCCCGTTTTACGTTTTGCGCCCACGCGGGGTTAATGCTCAGCTCCAGCCTCCAAGCGTCGCCTTCTCTGGTAAGGATCACACCGGGCTCGAACGCTTCGTCCAGGAGCTCCTTGCGGTCCTTGAGACTGGGCCTGGCCTGACCAAGGTAAACGTTACCCGAGGCTTGCAGATGTTTAGGCTCCCATGCGTCGTATGCGGATAAGCCATTTCTACCGAAAAACAGGTTGTTGTGGAAACGCTGGTCATCGTCAATTCCCTTGGACAGGCCTAGAATCTCCGTGGAGTGCGGCTTGTGGTAGGGCGTGTCCCGCCTTGTCTCTTCGCGCAGTCTGATTGCGCCGTTGAATAGATTGTGTGCGTAGGCACCGCCGCCAGAAGATTCCAGCAAGTTGAGGTCCGATAGGAAAATGTTGTGGTCCACCATGAAGGGTCCGTGGTTGACCTCTACAAAGAGATCTTGCCGATGGTTATCATGTAAGAGGTTGCCAGTGACGCGGGCACCCTGCGTCATCCAGTCGAGCCAAATGCCCCCAAAACCGCCGCAGCGATAAACGTGGTTACCGCTGATCAGGGTATCGATCGGGGCGTGGAACTTGATGCCAGCCATCTCATGGCCCCCGAACATGCCGCGCATATTGATATCGTGGATCACATTATCTGCGACGGTTGAGAAGATCGCACCCATGGATCCGACGATTCCCGCCTGCTCGCAGTAGCTGATGTGGTTGTTACGGACGATATGGTGGCCGATGTTTTCCTTCGACCAGCCAGCGGCGATGCCGCGCTTGATGGTCTCGACATAGCCTTCTGCGGAACTGGCCGAGGTGTTGTCGAACTCGTCGCCGTGTTTGCCGAGAGTGATGCCGGTGCACAAGGAATAGCGGATGGTGTTGTTCTCGATAATCCAGCCCTTGCTCCAATGGGTTCCGATCAGGCCAACCTGCTCGGCGGTCGGCGGGGACCAGTTGGTGGCGGCATGCTCCATGGTGAAGCCGCGGACGGTGATGTAGTTGATCCCGGTCTTTTCCGGATAGAATACCGTTTCTCGGACGTTTATCTCCACCATACGCTCATTCGGGTCCACTCCTTGGAATTGCGTGTAGAGCGTCGTCGTTGCTGCATCCACCTCTCCGAACCAGAGCGCCTCCTCGCCCGCCGGAGCGAGAACCGCATCCCGCGCAGGGGCTTCTCTCAGCCAGTGTCCATCCAGATAAACGGTTCCGGTGTGATAGACACGGCCACTCCTCCCGGGCAGGGGAGTAAACCAATCGCCGGCGACCAGGGTCTGGTAGGGATTGAAATCCCCGAAAAAAGCATTCGGAATCACTACCTTCCAGGTGTCGTTTTCGGCCCTTTCCCATCCCTTGATGATTTCGGAACCCTTGATGATGACTTCGGCGTCCGGGGCGGCCTGATAGGTAATCCGCCGCTCATCGGATAGCCCCCCACGAGGCGGATTGATCCGCTCACGATAGACGCCGGCGTGGACCGTTATGGTGTCGCCGGGTTGGGCGATATCCGCCGCTGCTTGAATGGTCCTCAGGGGTCTTTGAGGGCTGCCCGGGTTGGTGTCCGCCCCTGTCACACAGACATGATATTCATTGCCGGCATTGTTTTGGGTGGTGGCATCGATGCCGATGCATCCAGAAAAGAACAGCAGGATCAGCGACATCGCCGTGCCGATTTTCGTCGAATTCCTAGCCTTGGTGAGTCTTGAGGGAGTATTTTTCATTTTTTCTGTGTTACTCTAATCAATTTCCATTCCTGAACGTCTGCCCAGAGGTGCTGGTTGACTTCGATTTATACAGGATTGCCAAATTTGCCGGCACCGCACAACGCGTTACTCGAATAGAGCAGTGTTAAATCTCGATCTGTTCGACGATCTCGAGGTCATAGCCATCCAGGCCGACCACTTTGCGCTGGGTGCTGGACAGTAGGCGGATTTTTTTCAGGCCGAGTTCGACCAGGATCTGGGCACCGATCCCGTAGTCACGGAAGTCCATCTTGGCGGGGCCGACATCCTTCAGCGAGGTTTGATCGGGCCCATCGATAATTCGGACTCCGCCGCGCGGCTGTTCGATGTAGAGCAGCAGCCCATGCCCCTCGCGGGCGATCCGCTGGATGGATTTATTCAGTGAGTCGTAGCCGCTCTGGGTTTTAGAGCGGAACAGGTCGCCGAGCAGGTTCTCGCTCTGCACCCGGACCAGGGTGGGCCGGGCGTCCAGTTCACCCATGCTGAGTGCGATATGCTGGCGATCA
>PXBU01000438.1 GCA_003566795.1 Puniceicoccaceae bacterium
CTGCACCTGTATCAGATGTAGACGCTGGCGAAACTCGTGTTAAAACTCCTTTGAACAAGGAAGCCGCAACACGCAAGCTACAAGGCAACATTGCTAAACAGCTTAGTGCAAAACTAAAGAAAGACCACGGTACGCTAAACGAATTGAAGCGTGAAGCTACTCAAATCTCAAAAGAGCTTGGTCAAACAAGCAAGAATATCACTTACGCAGGCGGTGATGACCTCTACCTAGCAGAACAGCTAGATCGTGACGTTGAAACTGCATACGGTGACTTCGGAAACGTTGGTACATTAGTAACGAAAGTTACTCTTACTGACAGCCCTAAGTACTCTCGTATCGTTCGTACTGACGGTGTAGAGTTCACTGAGCCTGGATTTGCTGGTGTTAAGGCAACTGACGAGCCTACATGGACTCGCTTTAGCCTAGAGCCTAAGCCATTCTCAGTCATCGTTGCATGGAGTGACCACTTCGAAGAGGACGCTTATGTCAACGCTTACCAAGAAATCGTACGAGACATCGCAGAAGGTCGTGCAAAACTTGAGGATAAGATTGTCCTTAACTACGCAGAAACCACTGGTGCTGACACAAGCACTACCTACCCTGACCAGGGTCTTACTGTAACCCTTGATGGTGAAGCTGGACGAGAACTCGATTACACAACCGACTCTACGTTCATCCGAACACTTGCACAGGCTTACGGTGCCATCCAATCAGCAGACCGCAATAACCTTTCAATGGTTATGAACGGTGCTACATGGGGTGACATCGCTCTCTTGCAAGACCAAGAGGGTCGACCACTATGGAGTGGTACAGGTCAGACTGTATCTCTCGGTGCATTAGGCACAGTAAACGTACGAACTACTGACATACTTGACGAAGGTCAAATCGTTGTCGGTAACTTCAACCGCTACCGCCTTGCACAAAAAGAAGGCTTCCAGTTGCGTGAAAGTAAAGACGCTACTGTTGGTGACCTTAACCTATTTGAGGAAGATGCAACCGCTGTACGAGCAGTTGTTCGCCTTGAAGGTGGCACACCACAGCCAAACGCATTCGTAATCTTGAACGAAACTAGCTAGATAAGAAAGGGGTCAAACTATGCTTAGTAAAAATAAACTAGAGAGCTTACTAGGGCGACCCCTAACTAGCTCAGAAGATACGAATAGAGAACTGTACCTTAATATCGCAGAAGAACGCTTAAAAGAGCTTATATGCGTATCTACCCTAACCGAAGATACCGCTACTAAGCTATACGACGCACCGAAACAAACTAAACTGCTCTACGTTAATCCGCTAACTGCCGTGACGGAAGTAACCCTTGATGACGAAGTTGTCGAAGACTACGACCTCAAGCAGTGGGATAAACTAGACGCAGATTGGTATAACGTGATTGTCTTTGATGATCGCTTGAAAGGTGAGCGTGTAGCAGTAACTGGAACATTCGGCTACGGTGAGGACTTACCAGTAGACCTACAACTACTCTTAGCTAACTTGTTTAGCCTACAGAGCAAGGAGCAGGCTACTGACAACCGTGTGGAGCAGAAGTCGATAGAGGGCTTTTCAGTCCGCTACAAAGATAGCACCGACTACCACTCATTGGTTGAAAAGTTTACCGATACGATACATAAGTACTCACAGTGTTCAATAGGTGAAATACTTAGCGGAGACACCCAACATGAGCGTCTTTACCACATTTTCTAGCGCTCCCCACGCCTACACGTTTTTGGAAATCGAACGCACCTCACAAGGTGAAACGGTGAAAGAAAGCTACACGGCTAACGGGATATTCAAGCTACGAGATGGCATGGTGGAAAACGACTCACTGGAGAGTGAAACCGCTGATGCAACACTTCGCATACGCCCAGATGAAACATTTGCTTCGCTAAATATGGTGGGGCATGGCATACAGATGGGGCGTGGCGGAGATACCCAAGACTACCGAATACTCAGCCAAGTAGAAGGGTATGATTACGACTTAAACCGTATCGACTTCTATAAGGTTGAGCTAAAACGTGAGGAGTTTGTATGGGACGAGTTGTCGTCACCTCTCGTGTAAGACAATGGGCTACCGAGCAGGAGCGCAGCACGTTTGAAAAAGCGATGCTAAGCATGATGACTGACGTACACCGTCAATCACAGATACTTGCCCCCAAAGACACACGAGCATTGGTGAAAAGTGGCAAGATCGAACGCAAAGGAAATATGCACTACCAAGTAAGATACGGTGGTGGAAATGTACCATACGCAAGACGCAGACACTTCGAGAACTTTAGAAACCCGCAAACACTTGGCTACTTAGAAAAAGCTGGCGATAACGCCACAAGAGACATAAGAAGATATATATGATTACACTTCACATCTGTAAACTACTAGAACAAGAAGGATTTGGAACGCTTGACCAAGACATACATTGGGAGAAGCTACCAATCGACACTACTGGCATTTTTATTGTCTCAAGGGGCGGTACGAGCTTTAGAAACCAAAGAGCAACGCAGTCATTCGATATTTACTCCCGTGAAGTCAATGACCTGCTAGGTGCAGATAAACTAGAAAAA
>PXBU01000047.1 GCA_003566795.1 Puniceicoccaceae bacterium
AACCGGTGCCACCGGTGAGTAAGATGCTTTTTCCTGTTAACATAGATTCGGGTCAGGTCGGCCATGAAATTTGTGTTTGCCCAAATTTTTTGCAAGCTTCGCTTTGTGAGCAATAGAACTAAGCCGATCTTTTCTTTAATAGTCGTTTTTTTGATGCGGCAAGACGGATAATGCGTTGACAGACATTTTTCCAGAAATCGGAGTTGGTTTCCGGGTCGCAGTAATGCCTGGTAAATAGATCCCGCTCTGCTTTGGTCAACTCTAGGTGCGTCGCCGAGTAGAAGAGGGCGCCGATCTCTTTGATCCGCTTGGAGCAGGGGAGTTTGCGGTAGCGGCGCATGCGATGCAGGTCGATCAGGTGGAGGTCGAGTTCGTCGCCCGCTGCGAATTGGCTCCAGTCGCGGTCTTTGACCATGAAGTGGCAGAGATAAAAATCGGCGTGGGCGCAGCCCGCGGCGTGAAAGCGCTTGGCCAGCTTGGCGACCGCTTGGATGAGTTCGCGCCGGATTAACTGGATTTGTTTGTCCGGCAGCGACTCGAATTTGTGGTGGATGAGCGACAGTTTGACCATGCCCTCTAGCTCACGGGTCATCAGAAAAGAATGGATGTTGGCGGGGTTGCGTCCCCGCTGGCCGTAGGCCACTGGGGAGAGGGTTGAGATGCCGAGCGCCTGTAGCGTCTGGATGCCCTCCCATTCGGTGCGGGCGCTCAAGGTGGGGCGTTTGAGTGAAGCAAGATTTTTGAGGATCTCCTTCCAGCCCACGCCGCGGTGTTTTTTGAGAAAATAGCCTTTGCCCTCGATTTCGACGCGCACGGTCTGACGCTGGTCGATGCTGCGTTTGCTCTCACCCGAGACCGCCATGATGGCTCCGAAGATGTCGGGGCTGTCGGCGAAGGCGGGCTTCAACTCGGGTGCGAGGTAGTGAATTCCTTGGCGGTTGTGAGGTGCCGGCGCGGAGGGCTCGTCGATATGTGAGCGGTAGAGTGCCTCGAAGTGCCTCACGGCTTGGTCCCAGGAATAGTGCATGGCACGACTCCGGCAGGCCTGACGGATTGCTGCTAGATCCTTTCCCTGCAACAAATTCGAGGTGGCATCGGCCATGGCGTCGCAATCGTCGGCAGAGGCCACGACGGTGCCCTCCAGTGGCGACTCAACGATTTCGCCGGCTCCATTAGTGCGCGTGGTAATGACAGGCACACCTGAAGCCAGGCTTTCGAGAATGGTATTGGCGAAGGGGTCTTCACGCGTGGGCAGGATGAAGACATCAGCGGCCCCATAGAAGCGCTCGGAGTTTTTGCAGCGCCCCATGAAATGGACGGTCGGGCTGAGCCCCCGTGCTTCGACATCCCGGCGGAACGAAGGGCTGCGCTCCAAGCCAACCACGATGAGATGGATCGGGGCTTCGTCGGTCTGTCTGCCTTGGAGGGTTTCCAGCGCCTGAACGGTCTGGGTGAGGCCCTTCCGGCGAAAATCGTTGCCCATGAACAGGAGGATGCGCGCTTCCTCGGGAATGCCCAGTTCGTCGAGGATGGCCTGGCGGAATTCTTTGCGGAGTCCGGGGTGGAAGCGTTCGGGGTCCACGCCGTTGCGAATGACGGAAACTCTCGATCCGTCGACGGCGCAATAGCACTCCAAATCCCTGCGCGTGCGGTAGGAGTTGGTGACCAGCGTGGTTCGGTGATCTTCGTATATCTGGCGCTCCAGTCGCAGGATGGTGCTGTTGCGCAGGCTGAGCTTTGCAAAAACACGCTTCAAGCCCTGATAGTTGCGCTCCAGATGTGCCTTTTGCGGCGGGTCGGCCAGCCGATAGATATCCGCCCCGGGCATGCGGGTGAAAGCATGCACGATGTCGAAGTGCTGTTCGGCGATGGCTTTTTTGGCAAAGTAGGGAAAGGAGAGCGTTTTGGCGATGGAAGAGAACTGCCAGCCCCGCACCCGGTGTAGGGTGACCCCATCGAGTGCGCAGTCCTTGGGTTCGGAGGTAAAGACATGGACATCATGCCCTTGCCGGACCAGCCCGGAGGCCAGCGCGCGTGCTACACCCTCAACTCCACCTATTTCGGGGCTGAAGAGTCGGATGGCGATGGCGATTTTCATGGATTCATGGGATGGTCTCACCCGCTTTGACGCGCTTGGCATAGCGGGAAGATGAGTTTCCGCTTCGTTGAGGTTGATTGCGGCCATCTTAGAGATTAGATGACCATGTATCGGACTGCGTCAAGGTGGTTGAACGGGGATGCTGAGCAAAGATTTTGTTTGACGGTATATACTTTTGGTATATCAATTAGAAAATGGAAACAGCAAAATTATTTCAAAATGGGCGAAGTCAGGCGGTTCGCTTGCCTAAAGCTTACCGGTTTTCCGGTGAAAGGGTGCTCATTAAACGTTTTGGAAAAGGGGTCGTTTTGCTTCCGGATGAGAATTCGTGGGAGAGCCTGATCGAGAGCACGGCAAAGTTTTCCACTGATTTCATGGAAACGCGTGACCAAGGAGGTGAGCAAGAGCGGGAGGCCTGCTTCGAGTGAAGTATCTACTGGATACAGACATCTGCATTTTTATTATACGGCGGCGACCGGAGTCCGTCTTCGCTAAATTGCGGGAGCAATCCGCAGGTGCGGTGGGGATTTCTGCAATCACGCATTCAGAGCTTTGTCACGGTGCGCTCAAAAGCCGAAAACCAGAGGCAAACCTTGCCGCCTTGGCCGAGTTCGTGGCACCGCTTGAGATTATTCCCTTCGATTCTGAAGTCAGTCTGTTTTATGCAAAGGTCCGAGGCGCTTTGGAGCGCCAGGGGCAGTCGATCGGTCCTTTAGACACCCTGATCGCCGCTCATGGCCTGAGTCGGGACTGGATCGTGGTGACGAATAATACCAAGGAATTCGAGCGCGTGCAGGGCTTGCGCGTTGAAAACTGGCTTTGACCGATGCGTGCCGCTCAAGGGAATTTCAAGGCTGTCAATTCATTCTTCAGCGGGGGGTGCTGGCTCCGATGGCTCTTCGCCTTCTTCTGATTCTTCGGATTCGGCCGTGGCATCTTCTCCTGAAGCGATCACCTTGGAGATTCCGATGAGTTTGTCCTTGGGCCCGAGGTTGACGAGTTTCACTCCTGAGGCGGCGCGGCCGGTGACGCGGACATCCTTGATCGGGGAGCGCACCGCCTGCCCCTTGAGGGTGAACATCATGATTTCGTCGTCGTCGGTGACGGAGAGGGCCCCGGCCACCTTGTCGGACTTGATGGCGATGATGCCTGATCCGCCGCGCGACTGAGTGCGGTATTCACTGAAGTCGGTGCGCTTACCCAGGCCGTTGGCTCCGGCGATAAGGAGCTTGGCCTGCGGCTGGGCGGGGTCGTCACTGACGGGAGGCACGATCTCGATCGCAACCACCTTATCGTCTTCGCTCTTGAGCTTGATGCCGCGCACACCGCGGGTGGCACGGCCCTGATCCCGGAGGTCGGTCTCGGCGAAGCGGATGGACTGGGCGTTGGAAGTGACCAGGCAAATTTCGCTGTCACCTTCGGTGAGTCGGGCACCGATGAGGTTATCCCCCTCGTCGATTTTGATGCCGATGATGCCACCTTTGCGGTAGTTCTTGAAATCGTTCAGCTTGGTCTTTTTGACCACGCCCTTCTCGGTGGCCAGGACGATGGACTGCTCACTTTCTTCAAAGTTCTTCACACAGATAGTGGTGGCGACGCGCTCGCCCTCCTGCAGTTCGAGCACGTTGGCAATGGCGCGGCCCTTACTGGTGCGGTTACCTTCCGGGATGTGGTAAACTTTCTCCACATAGACGCGCCCGCTGTCCATGAAGCACATGATGTAGTCGTGGGTGGAGGCGGTGAAGAGGCGCTCGACAAAGTCGTCCTCGTATTGGCCGGAGCCGATCACGCCCTTGCCGCCGCGTTTTTGCGAGCGGTATTCGTCGAGTGAGGTGCGCTTGATGAAGCCCTTATGGGTAAAGGTAATCATGCAGCCTTCGTTGGGGATGAGATCCTCCATGGAGAGGTCGCCATCTACAGCCAGCACCTGAGAGCGGCGGGCATTGCCGTATTTCTCCTTCATGTCGGCGAGTTCATCTTTAATTACGGCCAGCAGTTTTTGCTCGCTGTCGAGGATAGAGCGCAGCTCTTCGATCAGGGCCATGAGGGCGAGATATTCTTCTTCGATTTTGCCGCGCTCCATGCCGGTGAGCTGGTAGAGGCGCAGTTCGAGAATGGCGTTGGTCTGGATCTCGCTGAGCGGATACTTGGCCATCAGGGCTTGCTTGGCCTCCTCGCGGTTTTTGGAGGCGCGGATGATTTTGACGAAGTCA
Organism: Puniceicoccaceae bacterium; assembly: GCA_003566795.1. GTDB lineage: Bacteria > Verrucomicrobiota > Verrucomicrobiia > Opitutales > Coraliomargaritaceae > Coraliomargarita_B. The sequence goes on from PXBU01000047.1 coordinate 4,312, forward strand.
TCGAGATTATCCAGGGCCAGCTTGTAGCCTTCCAGAATGTGGGCGCGGGCCTCGGCCTTACGCAGGCGGAAGGCGGTGCGGCGGTAGACCACCTCGCGGCGGTGGTCGATGTAGCAGTTGATCATCTCCTTGATGTTCATCTGCTTGGGACGACGGTTATCCAGGGCGAGCAGGATGACGCCAAAGGAGCTCTCCAGCGGCGTGCTCTTGTAGAGCTGGTTGATGATCACGCGGGGGATGGCTCCGCGCTTGAGTTCGATCACGATGCGGGTGGTCTCGGTGGACTCGTCACGCAGGTCGGAAATGCCGTCGATCGCCTTGTCCTTGATCAGTTCGGCGATACGGATGACCAGGGAGGCGCGGTTCACATTATAGGGGATCGCGGTAATGATGATCTCTTCCTTGCCGCCGGACTCGACGACGTCGACGATGCCCCGGGTGCGCACGATGCCCCGGCCAGTCTTGAGGTAGCTCTCGATGCCGGACTTGCCGTGAATAAAGCCGCCGCCGGGAAAGTCGGGGCCGGGGATGCACTTGATCAGCTCGTCGAGTTCGATCTTCGGATCGTCGATAATGGCGCAGGCCGCGTCGATGATTTCGTTGAGATTGTGCGGCGGGATGTTGGTGGTCATGCCCACCGCGATCCCGGTGGAGCCGTTCATCAACAAGTTGGGCAGTGCGGAGGGGAGGACCGAGGGCTCGGTGGAGCTCTCCTTGTAGTTGGGCACGAAGTCGACCGTGTCCTCGTCAATATCGCGGAGCAGGTCCTCGGCGATGTTTTCCAGTTTACACTCAGTGTAACGGTAGGCAGCAGGGGAGTCGCCATCGATGGAGCCGAAGTTACCCTGGGGCACGATCAGCGGGTGGCGCATCACCCAGTGCTGAGCCATCCGGACCAAGGTGTCGTAAACCGAGCTGTCACCGTGCGGGTGGTAGTTTTTCAGCACTTCCCCGACCACACCGGCGCATTTGTCGAAGGGGCGATTATGCAGCAGGCCCTCGCGGAGCATGGCGTAAAGAATGCGCCGCTGGACGGGTTTGAGACCGTCGCGCACGTCGGGCAGGGCGCGACTGACGATGACGGACATCGAATAGTCGATGTAGGCCGTCTGCATGATGTCGGTAATCGACGTGGGCTCGGCGCGTTGAATGCTGGGATCGATGGGCGGTTGTTCGGACATGGATGAAATGGCTAATAGCTAATGGGTAATGACTGATGTGGACTGAACATTGAACATCGAACGTCCAACATCGAATATTGAATACTTATTTGGCGATAAATGAAAGTTGTGAGGCGACTGCCTGGGAAACTGGAAACTGAAAACTGTTGAACTGCCTTAAACGTCGAGATTCGAGACGTTTAAGGCGTTGTCCTCGATAAAGGCGCGGCGACTGGGGACGTCTTCACCCATCAGCATGGTGAAGATGCCGTCGGCCAGGGCGGCGTCGGCGATGTCGACTTTGAGCAGGCGCCGGGTATTCGGATCCATGGTGGTTTCATAGAGCTGCTTCGGGTTCATTTCCCCCAGACCTTTGTAGCGCTGGATCTGCAGGCCGCGGCGACCGATGGCACGAATGTTTTCCACTAGTTGTATGATCGAGTGGAGCTCGGTGATATTCTCCTTTTTCTCGTCGCCCTTATTTTCGATCAGGTGGTAGCGCGGCTCGGCGGAGGCGGAGAATTGCTTCACATCCATCCCGGCAGCGGCGATTTCCCGCAGGAGTTTGGTCATCTCGGTGGACTCGAAGATTTCGTGCAGCGAGATGCGCTGCTGGAGTTTGATGCCATCTTCGCTGACGACTTCCTGCAGGATGGTGTCGGTGAAGTCGGTCTCCGTCAAATCGAACTCGCTGTGGAAGGCGGCGCGCTCGTCGTCGTCTTTCAGGAAACGGAAAGCCTCCTCGTTGCCGGTGCGGATGCGCACGATGTAGCGCGGGAGGGTTTGCGTCTCCGGATGGTGCTGGTCCAGATAAGTGGCAAAGTCGCAGCCGTAGCGGGTGACGCCACGGCCGATCATTTCCAGCCGGGAGAGGATCTCGACGACCTGATCGATGTTTTCGCCGGAGAGGTCCGCGTTGTCGCGCAGGCGGATGAGGTTGACATCCTCGGTGCCGAGCTCCAGCAGGATGCGGTTGAGCTGGGCATCGTTGTCGATATATTGCTCGCGGCGCTTGCGCTTGATCTTATACAGTGGCGGTTGGGCGATATAGACGTAGCCCGCTTCGATCAGACCCTTCATTTGGCGGAAGAGGAAGGTCAGCAGCAGGGTGCGGATGTGGGCACCGTCGACGTCGGCGTCCGTCATGATGATGATTTTATGGTAGCGGGCCTTCTCAATATTAAAGGCCCCGTCACCCTCGTGCTCGCCGATGCCGGTGCCGACGGCGGTAATCAGGGCGCGGATTTCGTTATTGCCCAGCACCTTGTCGAGGCGGGCTTTTTCCACGTTGAGCAGCTTGCCACGGAGGGGCAAAATCGCCTGAGTGGCGCGGTCGCGGCCCTGTTTGGCGGATCCGCCAGCGGAGTCACCTTCGACGATATAGAGCTCCGAGATGGCGGGGTCCTTGGACGAGCAGTCGGCCAACTTGCCGGGTAGTCCACCGCCGGAGAGCGCCCCCTTGCGGACCGTCTCGCGCGCCTTGCGCGCGGCCTCGCGGGCCCGGGCGGCATTCAGGCACTTGTCGATCAGGCGTTTGGCCACCTGCGGGTTGGTTTCGAAGTAGTATTTGAGCTCCTCGCCGGTGATTTTCTGAACGATGCCATCGACCTCGCCATTGGAGAGCTTGGTCTTGGTCTGACCTTCGAAACGTGGCTCGGGCACTTTGACCGAGATGACGGCGGTCAGGCCCTCACGGGTGTCGTCGCCCGATAGGTTGGGATCCTTGTCCTTGATCAGGTTATTCTGCTTGGCGTAGTTGTTGATCACGCGGGTCAGCGCGGTGCGGAAGCCGGAGAGGTGGGTGCCGCCCTCGATATTGTGGATCGAGTTGGCGTAGGCGTAGATTTGATCGTTGTAGCTGTCGTTATACTGCAGCGCGATATCGACGATGATGTTGGCATCCAGATCCGGGTTGGGGGTGGGGACTTCGCCGTGGATGCTGATGGGGTCTGGATGGATCAGCGTCTTGTTCTCGTTGAGGAAGGTGACGTACTCGGCGATGCCGTCTTCGAAAAAGTATTCGTCCCTGCGGTTGCTGCGCTCGTCCACGAAAATGATGCGGATACCGGGGTTGAGGAAGGCGAGTTCACGCAGACGCTTGGCCAGCAGCTCGGCCTTGAAATCGCGGGTGGTCAGGAAGATTTCCGGGTCCGGCGAGAACGCGATGCGGGTGCCGTTGCGCTTGGTGTCGCCGATGATTTTCATCTTTGAGGTGGTGACGCCCCGAGAGAACTCCATCTTGTGCACCTTGCCCTCGCGGCGGACCTCGACCTCGAACCACTCAGAGACGGCATTGACACACTTGGCACCGACCCCGTGCAGGCCGCCGGACACCTGGTAGGCCCCCTTGCCGAACTTGCCCCCGGCGTGCAGATTCGTCATGACCAGTTCGAGTGCCGGAATGTTGTATTTCGGGTGGATATCGACCGGGATGCCGCGGCCATCGTCCTCGACCGAGCAGGAGCCGTCGTTATGGATGCTCACCGTGATCTGCGAGCAATGACCCGCCAGCGCCTCGTCAATCGAGTTGTCCACAATCTCAAACACGCAGTGGTGGAGGCCCCGCTCGTTCGTGTCCCCGATATACATGTCGGGGCGCTTGCGGACCCCTTCGAGGCCTTCCAGCTTCTGGATCTTTGAGGAGTCGTAAACGTCCTTTGAGGCTGCATCGACAGCGGCTTCGGGACTTAAATTTTCAGGCGTGGTATCTTCTGACATAAGCTGTGGAGATATAGGGACTCGGGGTGCGTAAAGCGACTAAAAAGTCAGCCTTTTTCGATTAAAGTTTACTTTTTGAGTCGTGAGCCTAAGAAAGGTTGGGTGAAGCTTTCGCATAAACTCGAATACGCCTGTCGTGTGCTGGGCCAACTTGGCTGCAGTTACGGTCAGGAAAAGATGGCCCACATCGAGGTTTTGGCCGCGGCGGAGTCGATACCGGCCAATTATCTAGTACAAATCCTCAATGAATTACGCGGGGCGGGTCTGATCGTCAGCAAGCGCGGCAAGCAGGGCGGCTACGCACTGGCGCGTGCACCCAAAAAAATTGCGCTGATCGAGATCGTCGAGGCGGTGGACCCCGAACTGTTGGAGCGCAACTTCCAGGATCAAGGGCACTCCGGCGCACGCGTCGCCAGCATCTGGAGCGAAGTCGCCGACTGCTTTGAGACGAAGCTGCGCGAATACAGTCTGGAGGACTTCATCGTCCAAGGCGCGGACCCGGGGATGTATTATATTTGATCGTGCTTCGTTCCTGCGGAGATCGACCATCAAAATGGGTGCTTTTGCTATTTTCCTTGGCTTGATAGAATTTCTGGTTTCGACTGTGATCCGAAACAGCTTACTTCCTGTTTGCCTATCCGGGCACTTCGGCTGGGGCATCCATTCCAATCAACCAGCACAATGAACTTTACCATGAGAAAACTTTCTTTCCTCTTTCTGGCAGCCCTGTCCGTACTGACGGTCCTACCCGCAGCGGGCCTGACCTTGAATCGGAGCTTCGGCAGCCACATGGTGGTGCAGCGCGATAAGCCGATGGTAGTCCGCGGCAGCGCGGAGCCGGGTGTCCGGGTGGAGGTGCGTTTTGCCGACCAGACCGGCTCGGCGACGGCGGATGCGGCAGGTCTCTGGAAGGTGGCACTGGCTGCCCTGCCTGCCAACAGCACCCCGCAGGACATGGTGGTCGCTGCGGGGGGTGACACCATTACGCTGAGTGATGTTCTGGTGGGCGATGTGTTTCTCCATGCCCGGCAAAGTTCGATCGATCTCTCGCTGGGGCGCGACGAGGCAGGTGCCAAGCGTGCCGCTGCCGATGCCGTCGAACCACTGCTACGTGCCATAACGATTAAAATGATTCCCACGGATGAGCCACGCCAGGATCTCGCTGCCGAGGCGACTGCGGGCTGGGCTACGGTCGCTGGTGACCGCGCCCTGGCGCTAACGGATTCGGCCTATTATCTCGGACGCGAGCTCGCTCGTGACTCGGATGTGCCCATCGGTATTGTGGATTTGAAGATGGGCCCGGCCTTTGCTCAAAGCTGGCTCAGCCGGGACGCATTGATGGCGACGGAACGATTTTTTGCCCAAGGGTCGCGGGTCGGTGCGAAAGTTGAAAGCAAGGAAGCGATGCTGGAAGCTGAGCGAAAAGGGGAGAAGTTTCACCGTAATGACGGCGGCCCGCCCGAGAATATGCTGGAGCATCCTCTTTTCCCCTATGCCGGGTATCGCGGCACGCTTCTACCTTTGGCCGAAACGGCCTTCAAGGCGGTCATCCTGCAACTGGGAAATGATTATCCCTACATGAAATACCAGCAGCTGCTCGAGAGTGATGATCCGTTCTGCCCCGATGCCTTGGATGTCGCGTATAAAGACACCTACTTGCTTCGCAAAGATGGCTTCAGCATGGAATCCCAGGTCGTTCCGCGTGTGACCGAGGTCTGGCGGGACTTGTTCGGCGATAGCGAGCTCCCCTTTGGACTGATCGTCCCACCGGGCTCGGAACTGAATACGCTTGCCCTGCACCATCGGGAAATGCGTGAGCTCCAGCGTTTGGTGGCCGAAGACAGCGAGGGCGTCGATGTCATCCTGCCGGGCACGGAGCATATCCCCTTAAGTGCGCAGCCGGCCGATGCCGCATTGTTGGGCAAACGCTCTCAGAGCTGGATCGCGGGCGCTGTTTATAACCAGCCGGGCCGCCTGGCGACCGGGCCCCAATTCGACCGATTTGAAGCTGATTACAACGAAGCCACCATCTTTTTCAAAGAAGGCACCGCCAATGGCCTGAAGGCCGAAGGGGATGCCTTGGCCTATTTTGAGGCCGCCGACGTGGAAGGCGACTATTCCCCGGTAAATGTGGAAATCGACGGTGAGACGATTCGCATCCAAAGTGACAGCGTGACCCGTATCGCAAGGGTTCGCTACAACTGGAACCGCCTTCCCAACCAGGGGCTGACCAATGCGGACGGTCTGGCAGCAATGCCCTTCCGCAGCGAAAGGCCCGGCTACCAATGGTTCTTCAGAAATGAAGAGGACGACCTGCCGGAAGAATACTTTACGCCCGCAAACGAATGGGGAGCAAACGATATAACTTTGATCAATGTGGCCATGCAGGGCAGGGGTTACGAGAACTTCTCGGGTTGGGTCGGCCCGGCCGGCTTCAGCACTGGTCCCTTTGGTCCCAATATGGGGGTCAGGGAAATCAAGGATGGCTCGCCGGCAGACGGTAAGCTGCAGGTTGGCGACGTGATCTACAGTGCCAATGGTAAGATGCTCGGTGATGAGGCGTGGCTGGTGATGGCCGCTGCCATCACCGAAAGTGAGAAAAGCCAAAGCAAGGGTGAACTGCGCCTCGGCGTCCGTCGGGGGGCCGAGAATATTGACGTCGAGCTGACGCTCCCGGTCATGGGCACCTACAGCTCGACCGCCCCCTACGACTGCCCCAAGACCGAAAGGATCGTGGCTCAATTGGAGGAGTGGATGGCCTCGGGCGAGTTCAAAAATGACCGCAGAGTCGATTTTCTGGGCACCGATACGCTCTTCCTGCTCGCCACCGGCAACCCGGAGCTCCTGGGCCTCGCGCGTCGGGCGATTTACCGGAAAATAGCGGAGACGCAGATTGTGGAGGAGATTGATCCGACCCAGGGCCCCAGGGCGTGGTATCCGGCCTGGGACTCCTTGTTGCTGGGTGAATACTACATGGCAACGGGCGACCGCAACGTCCTGCCCTATTTGAAGTTTAACCTGGACCTGCTTGCCGCCAAGCAGCACCCGAAAGGTTCCTGGCGGCATAATTTCCCCGGCGGTGACAACTATGGCTTGATGCCCGCTGTGGGCCTGGCGGCGGCGATCGGTTTCCACCTGGGCAACGAAGCCGGCCTGGATATCAGCCAGGAAGCCTATCGCAAGGTGGTTCAATACCACTATGATGGCTCGGGTGAGATGGGACGAATCATTTATGGTGTCGGCGCCGGTAACATCAGCGCACCGCGTGAACTTGAGCCGGAAGCAATCAAAAATGGTCTGATGTCCA
>PXBU01000321.1 GCA_003566795.1 Puniceicoccaceae bacterium
CATAATCAGCAACGCCTCGCCCGCGACGCCTACCTGCTGCACAGCCTGCTGGCCTCGCGCAGCAGCGGACACATCGCGCTCTCCTTCAGCAAATACAATCACGACGGCGACCCCAACCGGCCCTCGCGCCTGTTACTACGTACCGAGCTCGCGGCACTCCCGGCGCGGATCCAGCAAGTCGCTCAGGCCAGCCCCAACAGCCGACCTCGCCCCAGTCGCCAAACCGCCTGGCGCTGGCAGCTGCCCGAACCACTGCGACCGGTCGCCAGCATCAGCCCCACGCAATTTGAACCCTACCTCGCCTGCCCCTTCCGTTACTGCCTGCAAAAAGTAATGGGCTACGAGACTGCGCCGCCGGCCGCGCATGAGATGGACGCTGCCGTATTTGGAAATCTGATACACGTCACCCTGGAGAACTTCGGCAATGAAGCTATCCGGGAAGGGCGCCGCATGCTGGAATACAGCGAGCAGCACATCCGTCAGCGGGTGCAGCAGCTACTGGAGGAGGAAGCACTGCGCCTGTTCGGTCCCCAGCCGATGCCAGCGGTGCAGGTGCAACTCGCGAACGCAGCCACGCGCTTTCACGCCTTTGCCCGCGTGCAAGCTGAGTGCTTCCGCGATGGTTGGTTGATCCTCGAGGTGGAGCGCAAGCTCGCCGCCGAGGGAGCAGACGCCCTGCATATCGGCGAGCTCCGGCTCTCGGGTGTGATCGACCGGATCGAGCAACACGCGGCGACCGGCGCGCTCCGCATCATGGACTACAAAACCTTTAGCACCAAGAAGACGCCAGCCAACACCCATCTCGGCCCGCTCTCGCACAACTGGTTGCCCGCCGCTCAAGTCGAGCTCTTTGTCGGCAAACGCCAGTCCCACAAGACCTGGAAGAATCTACAACTCCCACTCTACCGCAAAATCCTGGAGCATTGGTATCCGGCAGAGACGAAGGAAAACACACCGGAGACCGCCTACTTCGTGCTCCCCTCCGATCCCAACGAAACCGGCATCTACCCTTTTTCCGAACTGGATGAGACCCTGAACCCTGATGCCTACGAGGACGCCCTTAGCTGCGCCGAAGCGGTCGCACAGCATATCAAGCGCGGGGTTTTCTGGCCGCCCCAGCCATTTCGCGGCAGTTGGGACGATCCGTTCGCCCCACTCTTCGTCAACGGCACGGCCGAGGCCTCGATTCATCCTGACACGATAAAAATCCTACAGGGAGGTGCTGAATGAAGTCGCCGGCCTTCCAGTTCAACCACGAGATGTTGGTGGCTAACGCTGGCAGTGGTAAGACCTACGCCCTCACCACCCGCATTATCCGCCTGATATTGGCCGGGGTGTCGGCCAACAAGATTGCTGCGCTCACCTTCACCCGCAAATCAGCGGGTGAATTCCTCGACGAACTGCTGCTGCGCCTGGCGGATGCCGCAAGCGATCCGAATAAACTCGGGAACCTGGCCAAGGATGTCGGCCAGGCCGAACTTAGCGAGGCTGATTGCTGCCAGCTGCTGCGCCACATAGTCGACCACTTTGGCGAGCTCGGCCTGGGGACGATTGACAGCTTTTTCGCCCGCATCGCCCGCCAGTTTCCGCTTGAGTCCGGGCTACCCGAGGATTTTGCGATTGCGGATAACGCCAGTCTCAGTAGCGCCCGCGAACGTGCCCTGGCCGTAGGCTTCGACCGCAGTGTCTCAGGGAGTGAGGGACTGGAGGCCATGATCGACCAGTGCCGCCAGATCACCCGGCGGCAGGGCGAGCGCAATGTCTTCGGCACCTTGCTCAAGCAAATCGAGACTCTGCATCAAAGCTATCTCGCCACACCGCCTGACTGCACCTGGGGCGATGCCCGCGCGATCTGGAGTGATGCGCCACCCCCCTTCCCGGACCGAACCGACCTGCGCACGGCGGTGGACCAGTTTGGACAAGCCGTCAAACTGGCCAAGCCGGACATGACCGAAGAGGCGCTCGACAATCTTCACACCGGTCTGGACGCACTCCGCGCCCTCGATCCCGGACAGGTTTGGAGCAATGAGGTGCAGAAGTTTATCGAGCAAAAGCTGAGCAGCAGCCCGAAAAACAATCACATTCGCTTCGCTGCCAAGAAAGCGGATGGCTGGGTCGAGCTTACCCCGGAGGTTCAAGCGAGCCGTCAAACGCTGCTGCACTCGCTCTACTCCGAGGCGTTGCAACAAATTCTTGAACGCTCCCAGGGCCTGCATGCCTTCGTGCGGCAATACGAAACTGTCTATGCCGAGATCGTGCGCAACGCGGGTCTGATCAGCTTTGCCGATATCACGCAGCAGCTGGCCGAGCGCGCCGCCGATGCCGACACCTTCGACGCGCTGGACTGGCGCAGCCAGGTCGCCTACCGCATCGACCAGCGCTTTGATCATTGGTTGCTCGACGAGTTTCAAGATACCAGCCGCCTGCAATGGACGATCCTGCGCGCCTTCATCGAAGAGGCCATCATGGACGATGCCGCCCAGCGCTCCTTCTTCTATGTGGGCGATACCAAGCAAGCTATTTACGGTTGGCGCGGTGGTGATGCCGAACTGTTCCGCGAGATTTTTGACTACTACGATTCGATCCGGGCGGCTGAGCCATTGACTCGCTCCTGGCGCTCGACTCAGCCGGTGATTGAGATGGTCAACACCGTCTTTGGCAACATACCTGCCATCGCCGGCGAGCTAAAGCTCCCCGACGAGACAGTTGAAAAATGGCAACTTGGCTGGAATACCCACACCGTCGCCGCGCCGCTGCAACAACGTATTGGATACGCCAGCTGGCGCAGCGTTGAGCCAGACCCGGAGAGCGATGAGTCGCCTCAACACAACGAAATCCTGAGCATCCTGCAAGAGGTCGACCCACTCGCACGGGGGATCGAGTGTGCCGTCCTGCTGCGTAAGAATAACGACGTGGCCGAGTTGGCCGCCTGCCTGCAGTCGCGCGGGATTGCTGTGGCGGTCGAGGGCAAGTCCAACCCCTGCACTGACAACCCGCTCGGCAGCGCCGTCCTTGCCGCACTGCGCACGGTGGCCCACCCGGCAGACAGCCTGGCTGCCGCCATCGCCCGTGGGCTCCCCTGCGCCAAGTGCTGGGGTCTTGAGGATTTGGATACATTCCGGGCGACGACGCTGCAATCATTGGCCGAATCCGGCTATGCCAGCACCCTGCAGAACTGGATCGAGCTGGCCCTGGGTGAACCGGATGCCTCGCTGCATCCGCTTGGGACAGACGCCGAGCCAACGGGGCAGCCCGGGTTCTCCGCCCAATCCACCCATGAGGCTTTCTTACAAAATCGCGCGGAAGCCTTGCTCGGGGCTGCCGAGGCCTTTGACAGTAAGGCAGCCAGTGGCGAGGGCATCGATGCCTTTATCGCCTCAGTCGAGGCACTGGAATTGCAGGAGGCCGAGGCCGCCGCAGCGATCCGCATCATGACGGTCCATCAGGCCAAGGGCCTGGGCTTCGACATGGTCATCGTCAGCGGGCTGGATCAAGCCGGACCCGGCGGCACCGCCGACGAGCTGGTGTTGGGCCCCGACAAAAAGGACCCGCGCTGGGGGCTGCTGATGCCGCGCAAGGACATCGCCGAGCAAGATCCTCTGCTGCGGCAACTGAACGAACAAGTTCAGGCCGAAGCCAAAACCAACGAACTTTGCAGCGCCTACGTGGCGCTCACGCGCGCCAAACGCGCTCTCTACGTCGTGAGTCAAGCCCTCGGCGAAAAAAGCCAGTCGACCCACTTCGGCAAACACCTACAGCTAACGCTGGAGGAGCACTGGAGTGCCGGCCAGCCCGACTGGTATTGCAGTTAAAAAAATCACGTTTCGATTTGTCATCCGGCGAAAACTTCCCGAAAATAAAGCTATGAAAAAATCCTACCTCCCCTCTCGTCGTCGAATGCTCCAAACCAGTCTCGCTGGTGCCGGCTTCCTTTTCTTTTCCACTCTTGGTCGGGCCATGCGTCCAGCCTCGACGCTGCCACCCAAACTTTCCTTCGGAATAGCCAACTTAAAATACCCCTTCAAGTTGGATGACCTCCCCTACGCGCACGACGCCTTCGAGCCGGGTATCGATGCCAAGACGATGGAGATCCACCACAGCCGGCACCACAACGCCTATGTGAACAATCTCAACGCCGCACTGGAAAAGGAACCGAGCTGGCAATCCTATAGCCTCGGCGACCTGCTGGCCAAACTGGATACACTCCCCTCCTCTATCCGCACCACAGTGCGCAACAACGGCGGCGGCCACGCCAACCATGCCCTTTACTGGGAGACGATGCGGCCCGGCGGCTCCTCCCCCACTGGTGAACTGGCCAACGCCATCGAACGAAAATTCGGTGATCTGGGTGGACTCCGTGCGGAACTGAAGTCTGCCGCAGGCAGTCGCTTCGGCAGCGGCTGGTCCTGGCTGGTCTGCGATACCGATGGCATCCTCGCAGTGCGATCTACCGCGAATCAGGACAGCCCCTACATGGACGGGCAATTGCCGCTCTTTGGCATCGATGTCTGGGAGCACGCCTACTATCTGAAATACCAAAACCGTCGCGGTGACTACGTCGATGCCTACCTCGACGTCGCCGATTGGGCCACCGTCTCTAAAAATTACGATAGCGTCTTCGCATCATAGACCAGTGCTTGCTCGAAAACCTTCCTGACAGCGAAACTGGAACCTACTAAAAGGTTCCAGCCACTTCAGGCTGACGACTATCAAGATGGCTTAAGAGGCACTAGGCAGCGGCAGGTCGACTTCGACATCTTCCTCGTAGTCCACACCCGGGAGGCCGAATCCAAAGAGCGCGAGAAAGTTTTGCTGGTAGCCGACATAATCAGCCTGCTGGTTGAGGGTTTCCGTACTAATTTCGGGCCAAATCTTTTCCACAGCTGCCTGAACCTCCGGGGCCATTTCCCAATCGTCCACCCGGATACGCCCCTCATCATCGAGTTGTAGGTCGGCTGCATAAAGTCGCTCGTTGAGCAGCCGCACCATTTGCTCGATGCAATCCTCATGGGTGCCCTTCTCCTTCATAATTTTGAAGAGGATGGAAATATAGAGCGGCACCACTGGAATCGCGGAACTGGCCTGCGTTACCACCGCCTTGTTCACGGCGACGTAAGCCTGACAGTCGTAGGTTGACGTGATCGCTTGGGCAGCACGTTCAACATCTTTCTTGGCCGCTCCGATTGTGCCGTTGGTATAGACTGGCCAGGTGCACTCAGGGCCGATATACGAATAAGCCACGCTCTTCGCTCCGGGAGCGAGCACACCGGCCTCATTCAGGGCCTGCATCCATAGCTCCCAATCCTCACCGCCCATCACCTTGATCGTGTGGGCAACGTCATCTCCCTCAGCGGGCTCGATCATCACCTCGGCGACTTCGTTCTTGTCCGTATCGAGCGTGCGATTGGTAAAACTCTCGCCGATTGGCTTGAGGCAGGACTTATAAGTCTCACCAGTCTCCGGATCAGTCCGGCGCGGAGAGGCCAGACTATACACCACCAGATCCACCTGCCCGAGATCTTGCTTGATCGTTTCAATTGCCTGCGCTTTGACCTCATTCGAGAAAGCATCACCATTGATGCTTTTGGCATAAAGACCTGCCTCTGCGGCGACCTTTTCGAAGGCCACGGAATTGTACCACCCCGCGCTGGCCGGCTTGCCTTTAAGCGAAGGGCGCTCAAAAAACACGCCTAGCGTGGCCGCATCATACCCGAAGGCAGCGGCGATCCGGGTGGAAAGCCCGTAACCAGTGGAGGCACCGATCACCAAGACGTTTTTGGGGCCGCCGTCTTTGCGGGCCGCCTTGGCGACCTCCACTTCCTGGCGCACGCGGGCTTCACAGCCTTTGGGATGCGCCGTAACACAAACAAATCCACGGATCTTGGGCTTAACAATCATAATACGTATCAGGGCCTTTTAGTTAGGAAATGCCAGATAAAAATCAGAACTCGGCCGGTGGCAACCGGGAAAGTTCAGCCCTTGCCGATCCCGCTGGCTTCGAAGCCAATTTCACGCAATTGTTCAAGGTCGAGAATATTTCGGCCATCGAAAAGGAAGGCTGGCAACTCCATGCCTGCATAAATTCTTTGAAAGTCGAGCGTCTTAAACTCATCCCACTCGGTGAGGACCAGCACCGCATGGGCACCCTTCGTCGCCTCGTAAGCATCGGCGTGGACGGTGATCGCATCATCATCGTCCGCAAGTCCCAGATCCCGGCGCATGACCGCCTCAGAAACCTTCGGATCATAAATCGAGATATTCGCCTGCTCTTCCAACAGGTCACGGCAAATATAAATTGCGGCAGATTCCCGCGTGTCGTTGGTATCCTTTTTGAAGGCGAAGCCCAGCACCGCTATATTTTTATCCGAGACGGTGTTGAACAGAGTGGCCACAACCTTGCGGGCGAAGCGATGTTTCTGGTAATCATTCATCTCAATGACGCTATTCCAGTACGCCGCCACTTCCGGCAGGCCGAAGTGCTCACAAAGATAGACCAAATTAAGAATGTCTTTTTGAAAGCAGGAGCCGCCGAAACCGACGGACGACTTGAGGAACTTAGGCCCAATCCGGCTATCCGTGCCGATGGCGTGCGCGACCTCATCGACATTGGCCTCGGTAGCCTCGCACAGCGCGGAGATTGCATTAATGGAAGAAATACGCTGCGCCAGAAAAGCATTAGCCGTCAACTTGGAGAGTTCCGAGGACCAGACATTCGTCGTCAGAATACGCTCCGGCGGCACCCATGCGGCATACACATCCACTAGTTTTTGGATAGCGGCCTTGCCCTCAGGCGTCTCATCACCGCCAATCAGAACCCGGTCCGGGTTCTCCAGATCGGCGATCGCAGTGCCCTCCGCCAAGAACTCGGGATTCGACAGTATCTGAAAATTCCGGCCCTTGGCATTCGACTCCAAAATACGCTTAAGTGATTCTGCCGTGCGCACCGGGAGCGTGGATTTCTCCACCACGATCTTGTCCCCCTCACACACCTCGGCGATCTTGCGCGCGCACTTCTCGATGTAGCGCAGATCCGCCGCGCGCCCCGCACCCACGCCGTAGGTTTTCGTCGGCGTGTTAACTGAAATGAAAATCATATCTGCCTCCTGGACGGCCCGATCCACATCTCCGGAAAAGAAGAGGTTCTTTTGGCGCGCGCTTTGCACGATCGTATCCAGCCCCGGCTCGTAAATCGGCAGGCTGTCCGAATTCCAAGCGTCGATCCGCGCTTGATTCACGTCGACCACCGTGACGGTGTGTTCCGGACATTTGTGCGCGATCATCGCCATCGTCGGACCGCCGACATAGCCAGCTCCTATGCAACAGATTTTCATTGGAGCGACACAACTAGAAGATCGCGCTCTGGCAAGCTAATCATTTTGGAAAGATGGTTTGAAACTGCGAAAATACGCGAAGCAGGCGAAATGAAACACTTAGGGGGTCTGCTCAGAATCGATTACGGGGGCTTTTCGAGCTCGCTTCGGCATCGTTACCACGCTGCCGCCACGCTCACGTAACTTCAATCGCGCTTCCCAAAGAAATGTCCGGGCTCAACCCGTTTGCTTGAGGTTGATGAAGTGGTCCCAATCCGCATCGTATTCCTGCCCGATCAGCGAACTGATGAAGGGTCGCCAGCGCGGACGCTCGGGCTTGCGGATGAGGTGCATGCTGGCTTGATGCGGCAAACGGTTGGCCTTGCGGGAATTACACTTGATACAACTGGTCACAATGTTTTCCCATGAACTGCGCCCACCCCGGTCCCGGGGAATCACATGATCCAAATTCAACTGCGCCGCGTCGAAGCCGTTCCCACAATATTGGCAGCGGTAGTTGTCGCGCTCGAAGAGATTCTCACGGGTAAACTTGACTTCTTGCACTGGCAGTTGCGCATATGCGCGTAATAGCAGCACCTTGGGCACCCGGATCCGCAAGCGCACGGTTTGGATAAATGCCTCGTCATTCTCGGGCACCTCTTCTTCCGAAAAGGCCAACCAGCTGGCGGAATCCATCATGCGGAAGCTGGAATCACCGGTGTAGATAACCTGCGCATGGTCCTGAAGTAACAGCGAAAAGGCCCGTTGAACGCCGACAATATTCACAGGCTGCCAGAGCCGATTTAAAACGAGAACCCGTAAACTGAGAGCATCACCACTCATCTCGGCCCTTATGGGGTAAGAGCTTTGAACTGCTTGTCAACTCCTGTCGAAATGGAAATCGACATGAGCGCCTTTTTCCACGGGAACATTGACGGCTAGCACTTGAGCCGTCTTAATCCAGCGTTTTTCAAAATGGCGACTCCAACTAAAGATTACGATTTTACGGCGATCGAGCCGAAGTGGCAGGCTTTTTGGGCCGAAAACCGGACCTACCGGGCTAAAGACTTCGAGGAAAAGCCCACCTTCTATGTGCTGGACATGTTCCCCTATCCCTCCGCTGCGGGGCTACATATTGGCCATCCCGAAGGCTACACTGCCAGTGACGCGCTGAAGCGTTTTAAAAAGGCGCAGGGCTTCAACGTCCTGCACCCAATGGGCTGGGATGCCTTCGGTCTGCCGACGGAACAGTACGCGATTAAAACCGGCACGCATCCGGCTGTCACGACCAAAGACAACGTCGCGAGCTTCAAGCAGCAGCTTACCCGACTCGGCTTTACCTACGACTGGGAGCGCGAGGTGAACACCACCGACCCCGGCTACGTTAAGTGGACACAGTGGATCTTTAAACAACTTTTCCGCCAGGGGCTCGCCTATGTGGATGAAAAGCCGGTTTGGTTTTGTCCCGAGTTGGGCACGGTGCTGGCAAATGAAGAAGTGCTGAATACTCCGGAGGGGCCGCGCTCCGAACGCGGCGCGTTTCCGGTCGAGCGGCGCCCGATCCGCCAGTGGGTGCTGCGGATCACAGAATACGCCGAACGCCTGATCGCCGGCCTCAAGGATCTGGATTGGCCCGACTCGACCAAGCGCCTGCAAGAGAACTGGATCGGGCGCTCCGAGGGCGGCGAAATCGCTTTTGACGTCGCCGGTCATGATGCGCGACTGGAAGTCTTCACCACACGCCCCGATACTCTTTATGGCGCAACTTATATGGTGATCGCACCGGAGCACCCGATGGTCGCCACGATCACAAGTGCCGAGCAAAAAGCGGCGGTCGACTCCTATATCGAAAAGGCCAAGCGAAAGTCTGACCTGGAGCGTGCTGAACTGAGCAAGGAAAAGACCGGCGTCTGGACTGGCGCGAACGCGATCAATCCGGTCAACGGCCAGGAGATTCCCGTCTGGGTGGCGGACTACGTGTTGATGACCTATGGCACCGGTGCGATCATGGCGGTGCCGGCTCACGACGAGCGCGACTTTGCATTTGCGAAAGAATTTGAGCTGGAAATCATTCAGGTGATCGACGACGACGGCTCCGCCGAGAAGGACCCATCCGGCATGTTGACCGCCGCCTACACCGGACCCGGGAAACTCATCAATTCCGGGGAGCATAGTGGCTGCGACCACGAAACGGCCAAAAACGCCATCATCGCCAAGCTCGCCGCGGAGAATCGGGGCAAGGCCACCGTCAACTTCAAATTGCGCGACTGGCTGTTCTCGCGCCAGCGTTATTGGGGTGAGCCTTTCCCCATAGTATGGGTCAGCGAAGCGGACTACGCCAAAGCGGACGACTCCTTGAAATCGCTGGAGCGTCCGGTCTCCTGTCAGATTGACGGCGAGACCCGGTTTGCGTTGGCACTACCTGACTCCGAGCTGCCGCTGGAACTGCCCGAGGTCGAGAGCTACACGCCCTCTCCCGACGGCCAGAGCCCGTTGTCAAAGGCTGGCGAATGGCTATGCGTTTACATCGACCCGCAAACAGGCGCGACCTCCCCAGCAGCGCGAGACGGCTGGCTGGCTGGTGCGCGTGAGACCAATACCATGCCACAGTGGGCCGGCTCCTGCTGGTATTACCTGCGTTATATCGACCCGGAAAACACAGCTGCGCTGATTGACCCGGATAAAGCAAAATACTGGGGCATGCCCGACCTCTACATCGGCGGTGCGGAACACGCTGTGCTTCACTTACTCTACGCCCGCTTCTGGCACCACGTGCTCTACGACCTGGGTGTCGTGAGTGACCCTGAGCCCTTCAAGCAGTTATTTCACCAGGGCATCATCCTGGGCGAGGACGGCGAGAAGATGTCCAAGAGCCGCGGCAACGTGGTCAATCCAGACACCATCATCGAAGGTTACGGTGCCGACGCGCTGCGACTTTACCTGATGTTCCTCGGCCCACTCGAAGCCATGAAGCCATGGAACACACAGGGAATCGAAGGCATCGCGCGCTTCCTGCGCAAGATCTGGCGCCTGGTCGTCGATGAAAATGGCGGCCTGCACAGCAGGGTTGGCGCGACGGAAAAACTGGATGAAGCCAGCGAGCGCGTGTTGCATGTCACGATCAAAAAGGTGACGGAGGACTACGACTCGCTCGGCTTCAACACCGCAATTTCGCAAATGATGATCTGCACCAACCAGCTGGCGAAGGCAGACGCCCTGACGCGCGAATCCATCGAGACAGTCCTCAAATTAGTCGCGCCTCTGGCACCCCATCTGGCAGAAGAGCTGTGGCAGCGCTTGGGCCATAACAACAGCATCGTGGAGGCGGGTTGGCCTAAGTATGACGAAAGTAAATTGGTGAAAGACCGGGTCAAAATCATCTTCCAGGTAAACGGTAAATACCGTGGTGATACCGAGCTGCCTGCCGACCACAGCAAGGACGAGGCAATCGCGGCGGCCAAAGCCTGTGAGCGCGTGCAGAGCTTTATCGAGGGCAAAACCATCAAGAAGGAAATTTACGTGCCTGGAAAGATCGTCAATATTGTCGCGGTTTAAGCATGATCGTCCGCTACCGCAACTTCCTCCTTCTCAACTGCGCTCTAATAAGTGCGGCTCATTCACTGGCCGGAGCCTCCCTCCAGAATGGCTTACCAGACGGCATCGCCTTGGTCACCTCCCGCCAGGGTAGCGTGACTCTTTCCGCCCCGGATGGGAGAATCCGCGAGCCCGAGTTGCATGCAGTAGAGGTGCTATCAGGCGTAAAGGTTACCAGTGGAAGTGCTGGCTCGATCTTTTTCTCCTTGTCCAATGGAGTTGGCTTGGGTCTGCATGGGGAGGCACAGTTACGTTTTGAGAGCTATCAACAGGACCCGGTCCCAGCCGGACGGGAAAGTATCGATTACGAGCCGACACGCTCACGACTGGTGGTGCAGCTACTGCAAGGAACTCTCTTATTCTCTGCCGAGCACATCTCGCCGCTCTCAGAGGTAGTGATCAAGCTGCCCCACGGACAAATCCAGATTCACCGTGCATCCGGTAAGGTGCTGCTTAATGATAGCGATGCACAGATTAGCATCCTTAGCGGAATCGTCGCTTACGATTATCCAAATACTGAGGTGCAGACGTTCATCAACGGCCCGAACCAAGTGCGCATCAGTGCCCAAAGCGCGCGGGAAGGACGTTTTGCTGAATCCCAGCAGATCGGGACGGATCCTTCCAGCGAGGATGTGCGCCAGCTTGTCCGTGCGGCCAGGCATGCACGCGAGCGCGTCATTTTTAAAGTTTCGGCCACCGATCCCTCACGACTCCAACCGGTGCTCGTCGCCAAACCCGCAGCCTTGCAAAAGCCCACGCCACGGCCCTATCGTTACCTGGACTAAATGGCTGCAAAACCTTCCATCTATCTGCCAGACGACTTCGAGGCACGCCCCATCGGCCTGATTGCAGGCAAGGGGCACTACCCTGCGATCATAGCTGAGCGCATCCGGCAGGCGGGGCTGCCCTTGCGCCTGATCTCTTTTTACGGAGAAACCAGCGAGGAGCTGGGCGCAAGCTTGCCGCCGGAGCATCAGCGCCAAGTTAAAGTCGGTCAGTTGGGCAAGTTATTGAAGTCCTTAAAACAGATGAAATGTGGCTATGCCTTGATGGCTGGGCAACTCACTCCGAAACGACTCTTCCATGGCCTGCACCCCGACCTCAAGGCACTCAAGATTCTCAACAGCTTGAAACTGGTCAATGCAGAGACGGTTTTCGGAGCTATTGCCACGGAGATCAGTGCGCTGGGCATTGAAGTTTTGGACGCCCGCAGCTTTTTGGACGATCAACTGGCCAGCGAAGGGATGATGACATTAGGCCGGTTGAAAGTCCGCGGCGACGACGTCCGGCATGGCATCCGAATCGCCAAAGGCATCAGCGACTTGGACATCGGTCAGGGCTGTGTGGTACGTAAGGGCACGGTACTCGCCGTCGAGGCCTACGAAGGCACCGACCGGATGCTGGAGCGCGCCGGAACTTTCAAGACAGACGGCTTGATCTTTGTCAAAACCGTCAAGCGGAACCAGGACTACCGTTTTGATGTGCCGGTCTTCGGTGAACGCACGCTCGACGTCATGCATCAGAGCGGCATCCGTACTGCAGCACTGGAAGTCGAGCGGGTCATCATGCTGGAAAAGGAGCGGCTGCTGGCTAAAGCCAAAAAATTGAAAATCGAGCTAGTGGGCTTTTCGGATGGCCAGATGGGACACTATTGAGTTTTGGGAGGGTCTCCGTCTGGACCCTCCCGATCAAACCGATATCGGTAAGGGCAAGCTTTTTTGATTTTGTGTTACGCGTCTTTCTCCGCACCCGACCTGCTGTGGCGGGAAGCTTCCGCCTGCAAGGCAATATCCGGAATATCGATCACCGCATGTGCCAGCAGGCGCAGTGCGAACACGATCACTGCAAAGGTCGCTGCCTGCAGAATGGCGACCAGTGCCGCCGATGGATTTGTATAGTAGACCAGCTTAATCACCGCCGCCAGAACAGTGAGGCCAATAGCCACCCACGCGAGAACATCGACGGTCGTACGCACTTCAGCGTAGGCGGAATCGTTGCGCACCTCCGCACGCAATTTTGACGGGTGGTTACGGCCACCGCCACCGTATGCCGAACCGCTCCGGGATGGACTTTTAGCTCGTCGGGATGAATCCACTGTTTTTGTCGAAGTCACCTCCTTCACTCGCTCCCTCGAACTGCAGTAGGCCGAGTAGGCTTTTTGCCACTGACGCTGGGTAAACTTGCGTGCAGAAGGATCTATCTTCTCACGCGAGGCTTTAAATGTATCGAAATCGTCCATATTTGTAGCGTTGTTCCACTCCAGCAATTTTCTAGGGCCACGTCAACCGGAAGCTGCCGCACCTGCGACACTACCGTAAAAAATAGCTTTACTCAAACACCCGTCGACGCAGCCCGTTAATCGTCGCCAGCCCCTGCCAATCGGCCCCGCACATCGAATGCACCTTCGGCGGATACTTCCGCCCCTTCTCCCGCTGCCAAGACTCCACAAAGCCCCGCACAAATTCCTGACTACCCAAAATCGCCCCATCAGTAAAATAGCGCACCCGGCAGCGCAGCACCGTCGTCCGCGGCAACAGCGCCTTTTCCTGCTCCAGCACTTTCAAAGCTTTCACCCGCTCCGCTTCCGAGAGCCCCGGTTGCCCCGCCCGCTTGCCAAAAATCAACTCCCGGTGCATCCGCAAAGCATCCGCCACCGACACCTGCTGCGCCCGCTCCGATCCATCCGCATACGCCCCCCAGATCACGCGAATCCCTCGCCGCGCCGCTTGCCCTGCCTGTCTGCCGGAGCCCTGACGCAGGGGGGTGCCAGCCACCGCCTCCGCATAACCACAGAAGCGGTAATCGATTGGGTCATCCACCAGCCCCGCCCGCACCGAATTCAGGTCAATATAAGCCGCCATCGTCTGCAAAGGATTCCCCTCACCCTGCACCAGCACGCTCTTGAAGCGCTCCGCCCACAACGTCCCAAAACGCTCATGCGAGCGGTTAAACCAAACCGAAAAGCGCTGCTTTAGTGTCTTCATAAACTCCGAAACATCCCCCATCCGCGCCAACAGCCGCCGACGAATCGCCTCCGCCTCCTCGCCACCCTCGGACAGATGCTTCTCCATCACCTCAATTTTCGCCGTCTGGTATTTCGTAGGCTTGGGATACAGCACCCGATAGCGCCTTAGCAGTTCCCCATCCGAGACCTCCCCCGCCTCCGGCACCCGCAGCAGCACATGAAAGTGGTTCGCCATCACGCAGTAGGTCAGCACCTGCACCCCACAGAAATCAGCCACCTGCCAGATCATCTTACGCAGCACCTCCTTCTCACGATCCTCAAACAAACGCTCACCATTCACCGTACGAGTCATCACATGGTAGCAGGCCTCTCTCCCCCCTATTACTTTTAAGCGACGCGTTCTCATTATTTTCGAACTATTATGACTCGTCTTGTGCGCACCAGATGGGACATGTCAATATTTTTTTGCCTGTCCCTATAATATATATTTTCTTTAATGTAGTCGGCCCCGATTTTAGCGGAGCGGAATTACAGCTTGCACCAGTGAAAGCCGGGGCATTTGATGCGGCTCATATGACTATTTGGGAAGCAATCATCCTCGGTCTAGTGCAGGGCATTACGGAGTTTTTGCCGATCTCCAGCACCGCTCATCTGATCATTTCGGCTCACTTAATGAACCTGCACTTTCCGGGTCTGGGGATGGAGATCCTGCTGCACCTTGCCTCGGTACTCGCGGTCACCCTCTATTTCCGGAAAGATTTGTGGCGAATTGCGCTCGGGGCACTGGGCTTTCTACGGGAGCGTTCTCCGGCAAACCGCAGCAGCTTTTTTATCTGTATTTACCTGGGGGTGGCAACTGTCGTCACGGCTGTCCTGGGTATAATTGCCACCAATGTATTGGGTGACACGATCCGTTCGCCCAAATTGATGGGCGTCGGCCTGCTGTTTACCGCATTTTTCCTGATCGCGATTGAACGCTTCCACCACTATGGAAAACGCGGGGAAGAAGCCATGACCTGGCTCGACTCGGTGCTGGTCGGGGTCGGCCAGGCGGTGGCAGTGCTACCGGGTATCTCCCGCTCCGGCTCCACCTTGATCACCGCACTTTATCTGGGACTCGAACGTGAGACCGCCGTGCGTTTCTCGTTCCTGCTCGCCATCCCGGTGATTCTCGGCTCATCGGTCCTCGCGATTAAAGACATCCAGGGCGGTATGCTCAGCGACGTTGGGATGTTGCCGTTGCTGGTAGCTTTTGTCATAACCTTTTTCGCGTCTCTGGCGGGCATCTTTTGGTTGATCTCCTTTCTACGCAGCGGTCGGTTGCTGTATTTTGCGATCTATTGCATCATCGTCGGTATCTTTTGCCTGACCATGCTGACACCTGCGGATTGATGACCAAATAGTTATGCAATTTCATGCTTCGACAAACCGACGATTAAAAATTTCCTGAAAAGCGTTGAACGGCAATATCTGGCTTCTGTTCTCTGACCTCCGACTTCTGAATGTGTGATTATAAGCCGCGTTTACCCCGCGCGAAAAATTGCCCCCACTCCAAGCAGAGCTTTGCCGCCGAGGCTTGACCTTAATAGTCCGGTTGATTTCATACTGAAAAAATAGCTATAACATACTGTAAATATGCGGAAGATATCCACTTTAACCACTGCGGCGGCATTAGCCGCGTTCTCGCTCACCGCCGCCGAACCGAAGCGCCCCAACATCCTGTTTATTTTCTCGGACGATCACGCACTGCAGGCAATCACTGCTTATGGCAACAGCCGTTACGCGGATTACTTCCAGACGCCGCACATTGACCGCCTGGCGGAACAGGGCGCACTCTTTGTCAACTCCTTCGTAGTCAATTCGATCTGTGGCCCTTCGCGCGCCGCCGTTCTTACCGGCAAGCATTCGGTTCACAACGGATTCGTCGACAACAGCTCGCGCTTCGACGGCAGCCAACCCACTATCCAAAAGTATTTGGGAGAATCCGGCTATGAGACTGCCGTGATTGGCAAGTGGCACCTGGTGACCGATCCGACCGGATTCGACCATTGGGAAGTCCTGCCCGGCCAAGGTAGCTACTGGAATCCGGATTTCATTCAAATGGATGGCTCCACCCAGCGCTTCGAAGGCTACGTGACCGACATTATCACTGACAAAACCATCGACTGGCTTGAAAATCGCGAGGACAAGGAAAAGCCCTTTCTGCTGCTAAGCCAGCACAAGGCGCCTCACCGCAACTGGATGCCCGCCGAGCGCCACTTGATGCTATTTGAAGGGATCGACCTGCCCGAGCCGGAGACACTTTTCGACGATTACTCTGGTCGCAGCCGGACGCTGCAAGAACAGGAAATGCAGATTTCCGACCACTTTTTTTGGGGCTGGGACATGTTTTTCCACGCGGCACCGCCCGAGGCAGCCAACATGATGGATGGTCTGCGCAATCGAGAATACGAGCGCATGACGCCGCTGCAGCAACGTTCCTTCGATTATGCTTACGGCCCGCGCCAGCAAAAGTTCCTCGACGACCTCGCAGCCGGCAAGCTGAGCGAGGATGACATCACCAGCTGGAAATATCAGCGCTATATCAAAAACTACCTGCGCACGATTAAGGCACTGGATGAGAATATCGGGCGCTTGATGGCATACCTCGACGAACAGGGTCTCGCCGATAATACCGTCGTGATCTACTCCTCTGACCAAAGCTTTTTCCTCGGCGAAAAGGGCTGGTATGACAAGCGGTGGATGTTTGAGGAATCGCTGACGATGCCCTTCATCCTGCGCTGGCCGAGTCAAGTGGAGCCTGGCATCCGGCCTGAGGCCATGATCCAAAATATCGACTATGCGCCCACCTTCATGCAGATGGCCGGGCTTTCGGTGCCGGAAGATATGCAGGGCAGCAGCCTGATGCCAATCCTCAAGAACGCCGGGGCCACTCCGGCGGACTGGCGCAGCGAAATCTACTACTATTACACCGGAGAGGCCGTGCACCGCGTGCCCGCCCATGACGGCGTTCGCACCGAGCGTTACAAAATATTCTACCTTCCGCGCACCGATGAATGGCAACTGTTTGACCTGATCGAGGACCCCAAAGAGTTACGCAGCGTCCACAACGATCCCGCCTACGCCGAAATTTTCGCCGAAATGAAAGCTCTTTACCACCGCACCCGCGAGCACTACGAGATACCGGACGGCTTGCCGAAGTAGAGGCCCTGGCATCCACGGCGTTTTAGGGATTGCCGGCAAAGTAAGCTGTCAATGCTTTGGCCTACAATAGGATCATGAAATTGCTTTTGAGAAACGGTATATCCTCCTCAGGCCTCAAGTCTCATCCTTCCACCTTCTACCCTCTGCCGTGCTCCCCTGGTTCGATAACGATCAATTTCCGCTCTACCTCGCCCCCATGGCACGGTTTACGGACATTGTGTTTCGCGACTTCTGCAAGCGGCAGGGTGCGGATGTGATGGTCACCGAATTTGTGCAGGCCGACGCTCTCAACCGGGACGACCCGAAGCTATGGGAGACGGTAGACTTCACCGAAGAGCAGCGCCCGATGGGCGTACAGATTTTCGGATCCAACCCCACCACTATGGCCCAAGCGGCACAGCTGCTACACGACCGGTTGCGACCGGACTTTGTAGATATCAACTTCGGCTGTCCCGCCGACCGCGTCGTGTGCATGGATGCCGGGTCGTCCATGTTACGCAATCCGGCCCGGCTGGGCGAAGTGGTGCGGGCGGTTGTCAAGGCCGTCCCCGAGACGCCGGTCACCGCCAAGATCCGCACCGGCTGGGACGACGATAGCATCGTGGCCAAAGAGGTGGGACACATCGTTGAGAGTGAAGGCGCACGTGCGCTGGCCATCCACGGCCGCACGAAGGTGCAGGGCTACAGCGGCGACGCCAACTGGCCCGTCATCGCCGAGGTCGCGGCGGAACTCACCATCCCGGTCATCGGCAACGGCAATATCACCAGTGCCGCTGACGTCATCCGTATCCGCGAGACCACCCGCTGCGCGGGGCTGATGATCGGGCGGGCCGCGCTTGGCTACCCCTGGATTTTCCGCGACATCAAGCACGCACTACAACACGGCACTGTCCCACCCCCTCCCAGCATTCAGCAGCGCTGGGACACGATCATCGACTATACCCGCCAGATCATGGCCCGCCCTTTTCGCGAGCAGCGCCACTCAGATCTGCGCTGGATGCGGCCCAAGCTGATTGCACTTACCAAGGGGATCCACGGCTCACGCCGGATCCGGGGTGAACTCACTCAGGTGGTGCAGATCGAGGATCTGGAGCGGGTGGCCCAGCACCATATTGAGCAATTCGGGGAGGAAACAGTCGCCGGAAGCTAGTACTCACAAACCGTCATTCAATGTTCGACGTTCGACGTTCGATGTTCAATGTTCGCTACCGTCATGAAGCGTATCCTTTTTCTCTGTATGGGCAATATTTGCCGTTCCCCTGCCGCGCACTGCGTCTTCCAGCAAATGGTGGATGCCGCAGGTCTCAGCGATCAGTTTGAGATCGAATCCGCCGGGACGATCGGCTTTCATGCAGGAAAGCCACCCGACCAGCGCATGCAGGAAGTAATGCGGGCCCGGGGTGTGCCCATCATCGGTCGTTCCAAGCAACTCGACAGCTTCGACATGGAGCACTACGACCTTATCCTAGCCATGGATAAAGACAACCGCGATGGAGCGCTCGCGCTCGCGCGCGGCGATGCGCAGCGCGCCAAAGTGCAACTCTTCTGCGACTACTGCACCGAGCACAAAGAAACCGAGGTGCCCGACCCCTACTACGGCGGCGACCAGGGGTTCGAGGATGTCATGGACCTGGTCGAAGACGGCTGCCGGGGGCTGTTGCGCAAATGCACCGCAGCATAACGGCTGCTTTCGGTAATCGGCGGCACCCAATCTTAATCAGCGAATCGAATACGAGTGGGATTAGGATTACCACGCATTTGAACAATCCATTCGGCCTTGACAGATTGCTTCATCTGTGTATGCATCTGTGTATGGCTACAAAAACACTTTCAGTCGATGAAGAGGCCTACTTGAGGTTGATTCGTGCCCGCAAGCATGCTCGCGAATCCTTCTCCAAGGTCATCAAACGGGCCAACTGGGACGATGGTCCTCCCCGTTGCGGCGATTTGCTCAATCGGGCCTGCGGCGAGGTCACAGACAATACGCTGGATATACTTGAGGCCGCACAAGCCACAGACCTGCAACCGCAAGATAAATGGAAGCACTGATTTTCGATACCACTTTCCTGATTGATTTTCAGCGCGAGATGAAAAGAGGGCGCGACCGCGCACACTATTTTCTGGAACACCATCGCGATGCGAGGGCTTATCTGCCGATCACCGCTTATGGTGAGTATGCCGAAGGCTTCAGCGACCTATCGGACCCTGCTTTTGTCTCGGTCGTGGAATCCTTTGAGATCATTGAAATTGATCGCTCCATCGCCAAACGTTACGCAGGCATTACCCGTGATCTTCGGGCCCGCGGTTTGCTCATCGGCAGCAACGATCTTTGGATTGCGGCTACGGCACTCCAATTTGATCGCCCTCTCGTCACTCGCAATCTGGAACATTTTGCACGATTCCCCGAAATCCGGCTGTCTGGCTATTAACTCGTAACTGCTTTTCCTGAAGTCGAGGACATTCGCTTGCGGCAACAGCGGAGCAAGTTCCTCTTGCCCGCTATAAGCATTGACTTCCTCCGGCGCAGCCGACCTTATCCCGCGCTTGCCCGAGTCGGTCACTGGGACCTCGCTCGTTCAAGCAACTACCACACAACAGCAACTTTCATCTAACAACTTCCTCGTGAACGCCGAACATATCCGTAATATCGCCATCATCGCCCACGTCGATCATGGCAAAACCACGCTTGTCGATTGCCTGCTTCAGCAGAGCGGCACTTACCGTGAAAATCAAAAGGTCGAAGAACGCGCCATGGACTCGATGGACCTGGAGCGCGAGAAGGGCATCACCATCAAGGCGAAGAACCTCGCGGTGAATTGGCTCAATCCGAAAGACGGCATTACCTATACCATCAATATCGTGGACACACCCGGACACGCTGACTTTGGTGCCGAGGTGGAGCGCGTCATGAAGATGGTCGACGGCGTCCTGCTGCTGACCGATGCGGTAGGCGGTCCCCAGGCACAGACTCGCTGGGTGCTGCGCAAGGCACTCGACGCCGGGCTCAAGACGATTTGCGTCATCAACAAGGTGGACCGCGAGACCTCACGCCCGGATTGGGTGCACGACAAGGTGCTCGAACTCTTCCTCGATCTCGATGCCGACGAGGACCAGTTCAACGCTCCCTTCCTTTACGCTTCCGCCAAGATGGGCTTTGCCGACCGAAAAGTGGACGGCCCGCGCGAAAACATGCTCGATCTCTTCGAGACCATCATTGAGCGCATCCCACCTCCTGTGATTGAGGAGGGCGACTTCCGCATGCTGGTCTCCAATATCGACTGGGATGATTATGTGGGCCGAATGGCGATCGGACGGCTGCTTTCCGGTGAGATTAAACAGGGCCAGACCATCTACGCATTACGCAAGGACGGGCGCAAAGACCGCGTCAAAGTCACCAAGATGAAAAGTTTCTCCGGCGCGGGTAATACCGACGACGTGACCGAAGCGGTGGCCGGAGACATCGTCGGTCTGGCCGGGTTTGATGACGTTGATATCGGCGATACCCTTGCCGCTAGCGCTGATGCCATGGCCCTGCCTTTCGTCGAAATCGATCCCGCCACCGTGCAGATGGAGTTCTCCGTCAACAATGGGCCGCTGGCAGGTAAGGACGGCAAGAAGGTCACCTCCCGCCAGATCCGCGAGCGCCTCATCCGCGAGACTCAGTCCAATATCTCTATTTCCATCGAGGATACCGACGACGGCACCCGCTTCCTGGTTAACGCCCGCGGAGCCATGCAGATCGCGGTGCTGGTCGAGACGATGCGCCGCGAGGGCTTCGAAGTGCTCGTCTCCCGCCCCACCGTGCTGTATAAAGAAATCGATGGCACCCGCTGCGAGCCATTCGAGCAGGTCTGGGTGGAAGTGCCCGAGGAGCAACTGGGCGGCGTGATGGAGAACCTCTCCAAGCGCAAGGGCAAGGTCACCAATATGGAGCACCACAATGCCGGGGTGACGGTGGAAGCCGAAGTGCCCACCCGTGGCTTGATCGGGTTCGAGAGCGATCTCGTGACGATGACTTCCGGCCACGGTGTGATGAGCCACTCCTTTCTCGAGTATCGCCCCTTCTGCGGCGAGATCACCACCCGTCAGACCGGCACCCTCGTCAGCATGGAGCAAGGCAAGGCGATGCCCTACGCGCTCGATATGATCCAAAACCGTGGTAAACTTTTCGTCGGCCCGGGTGAGGAAGTTTACGGCGGTATGATCGTAGGTGAGAATCCGCGCAAGGAGGACATGCCCGTCAACCCGGCCAAGGCCAAGCAGCTAGATAACATGCGCGCCTCCGGTTCGGACAAAGGCATCCAACTGGCACCTCCCGTCAAGTTCTCCCTCGAGCGCGCCATCGAATACATCGCTCCGGATGAGCTGGTCGAAGCCACGCCGCAATTCCTGCGCATGCGCAAACGCATCCTGGATGAGAACGTGCGCCGCAAGATGGCGAAGGCCGCCAAGGCTTAGTGGGCACTTTAATGCTTAAAGTGGCGCTTGCCGGTAAAGATCATGGCCATGTCGCGCTCGTCGGCGGCGGCGATCACCTCTTCGTCGCGCACCGAGCCACCGGGCTGGATGGCGGCGACGGCACCAGCTTCGGCCGCGGCGATTAAGCCATCGGCAAAGGGGAAGAAAGCATCGGAGCAAACCACCGAGCCGTCGAGCGAAAGTCCGGCCTCGCCCGCCTTCCAGACGGCAATCTTGGAACTGTCGACACGCGACATCTGCCCGGCTCCGACACCCAGCGTGCGCTCGCAACCAGCGTAAACGATCGCGTTCGACTTCACATGCTTCACCACATTCCAGCCGAATACCATGGCACGCATCTCTGCATCGGTCGGCTGGCGCTTGGTGACGACTTTCCAATCGCCGGGGCGATCCTGCATGGTATCCCGATCCTGCATTAACAGGCCACCGACGACGGAGCGCACCTCACGCAGAGAGTCCGCCGGCAAGCTGTTTTTCACAGTCATCAGGCGCAGATTCTTCTTCTTGCCGAATATTTCACGTGCAGCCGGGGTGAACTCCGGTGCGATAATGACCTCGCAGAATATTTTCCCGATGATCGCTGCCAGATCAGCATCGATGGTCTGATTGGCCACGATGATCCCACCAAAGGGGGCCTGCTGGTCGGTGGCAAAAGCCTGTTCCCAGGCCGTGACCAGGTTGTCCGCCGATGCGACACCACAAGGATTGGTATGTTTGAGGATGGCGACCGTCGGCTTCTGGTATTCGCCGATCAGGTAGGTAGCGGCGGTGATATCAATAATGTTATTGTAGCTGAGTTCCTTGCCCTGGAGCTGTTCGAAACAATCAAAGAAGCTCCCGTAGAGTGCGGCCTGCTGGTGCGGGTTCTCCCCATAGCGCAGCACTTTGGTCTGCGGCAACTGGAGGTCGAGTTCCGCCGGAATACCGGAAATGGCGCCGAGATCCGGCTCGTCGCCCCTCACCTCTTTGGCCAGGTAGCTGGCTATAGCGGCATCGTAGCTGGAAGTGCGCTGGAAGACCTTGAGTGCCAATTCGCGCCGCAGCTCGGCCAGCGCCGTGGCATCATCCATGGCGGCGAGCACCCGATCATAATCGGCGGCATCCACCACCACCGAGACCGAAGCATGATTTTTGGCGGCGCTGCGCAGCATGGAGGGACCACCAATATCGATATTCTCGATGGCGAGTTCAAAACTCACGTCGGGCTTGGCCACGGTTGCTTCAAAAGGATAGAGATTCACCACCACCAGATCAATCATATCGATACCATGTTCGGCAGCGGCGGCCATGTGCTCGTCCTTGTCGCGACGGGCCAGCAGGCCTCCATGAATCTTTGGGTGCAGGGTTTTGACCCGCCCCTCCATCATTTCCGGGAAACCAGTATAGTCGCTGACTTCGGTGACCGGGATGCCCTCGCTCTCGAGCAGCTTGGCTGTGCCCCCGGTGGAAAGTAGCCGATAGCCATGCTGCTCCACCAGAGCCCTGGCAAAGGGCACAAGCCCGGTTTTATCGCTGACGGAAAGTAGTGCTGATTTTGGCATATCTGATAGTGAATATTTCAAAGAAGTGCTGAGGCGCAACCCCTCTTTTTCACGGAATAAATCAGGTCACTAAGGTTCTAGTCATTATCCGCCAAGGCTTGAATTGCCAGCTGGATTGAATCAACCTCAATAAAGACATGAATTACACCTCACCGGAAGAACTACCAACTATTCTAAAATCGGGCCACCGCGTCATTGATGTGCGCACGCCTGGCGAGTTTCGAGCCGAGCACGTGAGCGGCGCCGAGCTCCATCCCTTGCATCAGCTGGACGTGAAAGCACTTTGCCAGCAAAGCGAGTCGGATGCCCCGCTCTATGTGATTTGCCAGAGTGGTAGCCGCGCCTGTGTGGCCGCAGAGAAGCTCATATCAGAGGGGCACCCGAGAGTGCACGTACTCGACGGAGGCATCAATGCGGCCAAAAGCGCGGGCGTCGCGATCGTACGCGGCAAAGGCACAATTTCGATTGAGCGCCAGGTCCGCATCGGGGCCGGCGTCCTCGTGGTTGGGGGCTGTATCGCCGGACTGGTGCTGCATACGGGGTTCTTTGCCGTGCCCTTATTTGTCGGCAGCGGCCTTATCTTTGCCGGTGTGACTGATTTCTGCGGGATGGGCCTGATGTTGGCAAAGATGCCCTGGAATCGTTGATTCAGTAAGCGCGTCCGTCCTTGTTTTCGTAGTAGTTGATAAAGGCTCGGTTAAGAACTGCGGTGCCGCCAGGCGTCGGATAATTACCGGTGAAATACCAGTCGCCATGGTGGACCGGGATGGCTGCCTTCATTTTCTCAACCGTGAGGAAGACGATCTCCAGCTCCCCACTCCAGGATACATTTCGCGGATAGACTAGCTCTGCGATCTTTGCGGAAATTTGCTCCTCGGTGTAGCGATCATAGAGTCGCTTGACATGGTTGACCATCTGAGCAGCCGGCAACTTGGATTGAGCGCTACAGTCCTGATACACATCCTGCAACAGGTCGGTGGCTCCGTCGGCTTTGATCAATTCCACCGTGGCCTTGAAGGCGATAAACTTGCCGAGTTCCGACATGTCGATGCCGTAGCAATCCGGGTAGCGAATTTGCGGTGCCGTCGAGGCAATCACGATCTTGCGCGGATTCGTCCGGCTAAGCATTTTAAGGATCGATTCTTTCAGCGTCGTCCCGCGCACGATTGAGTCGTCGATACAAACCAGGCAGTCATCCTCCTGGACGACGCCATAGGTAATGTCATACACATGGGAGACCAGCTGGGCGCGGCCCGACTCCTGGGAAATGAAGGTGCGCAGCTTAATATCCTTGTGTGCGATCTTTTCACCGCGCGGCCAGTTGCCCATTATTAGCTCGTCGAGCGTTGCCTCGTCGAGCGTGCCCGCCTGCTGGGCTTTCAGAATAGCTACTTTGACCTCTTGCCTGCGATGGCGGCGTACCGCTTCGAGCAGGCCATGATAGGCGATTTCCGCCGTGTTGGGCACGAAGCTAAAGACGCTTTTGGCGAAGTTGTTATCGACTGCCTGAACCACCTGCTCCAGCAGTGCACCGCCGAGGGCCTTGCGTTCGCGATAAATATCCGCGTCATTGCCTCGGGAGAAATAGATACGCTCAAACGAACAGGGCGTCAACTCCTGGGGCTCCGCGAAGCGCTCGCAGTAAATATGCCCGTCACTCTTCACCACCGTGGCCGTGCCCGGCTCGAGTTCCTGCACGTTTTCGATCGGCTGATCAAAAATCGTCATCAGCGCCACCCGCTCGGAGGCGAAGGCAATCACCTCGTCATTTTGAAAGTAAAAGCAGGGCCGGATCCCCTTGGGATCACGCATTACAAAGGTATCGCCGTTGCCGATCAGCCCCGCCATGGCGTAGCCACCATCCCAGCTGTTGGCGGCATTTTTTAAAATACGGATCGGGTCCAGCTCTTTACTGATGATCCCCGGAATTTCTGTCCCGACCACATTCTGGTCCCGCATCCGGTGATAGATCGCATCGTGCGCCTCATCCAGATGGAAGCCGATTTGCTCCAGCACCGCCTGGGTATCCGTCCCAAAAATCGGGTGTTGCCCATAGTTGATCAAGCCCTCGTTGAGTTCCTTCTCATTGGTGATGGTGAAGTTGCCCGCCAACATGAGATTTTTGGTTGGCCAGTTGGATTCACGGACATAGGGGTGGCAGTTTTCCGAGTTGTAGAGCCCCGATGTCGCGTAGCGCAGATGGCCCAGCAAGATCTCGCCTCCATACTGAAAATTCTCCTTAACCGTCTGCGGAAATTCGGGATGAATGAGCCCGCGATTCACCAACTTCTGATAGGCTTTTAGCTGTCGGTTGAAAATCCGCGAAAGCGAATTCGACTTGGTGGTTCGCTCCCGGGCCATGTAGGGTTTGCCGGGTTCGACACCGAGTTTGACGCAGCCAATTCCGGCTCCGTCCTGTCCCCGGTTGTGCTGTTTCTCCATCAACAGAAAAAGCTGGTTAAACCCGTAGAGAGGTGTCCCGTATTTCTCCTGATAGTAGGAAATCGGCTTTAATAGTCGAATCAGGGCAATGCCGCATTCGTGCTTCAAAAAATCGCTCATGAGTTCGTAAATTTCGCCGATGGTGTTGGCAGAACCACCCGTCCCACCAGTGCACCTTGTTTCAAATGCGTAACAGAAGCGCCGACAAGCAAGAATTCATGCCCGGCGTCGATTTCTGGAAATTCGCTCTGGTTGGCATTGATTCAAGTTGCGAGATGACGGCACTGTCATGCCGTCGCTACAGACCGAATTGGTGAAGAATGGCATTTCGAGGCACCATCCGCGTTACGCTACGCGAAATAGCTGCCGATCTGCTGTTCGACGCTCTTTTGAAAATCGCTGATCAGTGAGAGCGGAATTTGGGCGGGATGCAGGTCCTCGTTGGTTATCAGCGGGGTCAGATCCATGCCAAAGCAAACCCGCTCACAGGTATCCGTACTGTGGCTGTCAAAAAAGGTGGCATTTGCCCGGCGGCGGCCTTCCACCGCCAGATCATAGCGTTTTCCAGAAATTTGCGATTTGAAGATGCCGTTGAGTTCGGCGGCAAAATCGGCGTCCTGGCCCAGATCCATCACCACTTTTTGGTCATCCGGCATCCAATCCAAATCCCGCCATACCTCGCAGCCGATGAGTTGCTCGGGGCGTTGCTCCGGTGGCAGTTGGCGAATCGCCTTAATCAGTGCGGCGGCAACGGCAATGTGGGTGCCATGTTTATCCGCCAGGTTGTGCGTATAGATGACCTTAGCCGAACTGCGCTCGATCAGCTGCCGCAACTCGTTGACCAGATTATCCGCCGCCGTCGGGTCCTTGATCTCTGAACTGGGATAGGCCAGCTGTGCCATGAAGGAATATTGCCCGAGGCGCGCCGCCTCACGCTGCTCCTCGGCGCGAATGCCCTGCATCTCCTCATCGGTGTAATCCGCAAAATGTCCCTGCCGCGCACTGCCAGCCCCGTTGGTGCAGGTCACACCGCCAAACCATTGGTCGCTGCGGTCAAGGCATGCCAGGATGCCGTGCAGTGCCATAAATTCGAGGTCGTCTTGATGCGCCCCCACCCCCAGGTGGGTCGTCTTTTCCAGCCAGGCGGCCGCATCCCCACCCTGAGGCAGATAAAGATCCGCCTGAGCGTGATGCAATTGAATCGCAGGGTCACTGCCGGAATTGGAGTCTGGGTGCGGGCTCATAAGCGAAAATTAATCCTGTTGCAGCGGCGGCAGGCTGGCGGCGGCAATTGCCTGGCCATGACGCCGCAGGCGATCATCCGGCACGGAAAGCTGGGTGCGCCCGGCAAGTTCCGGAAACTCGGCACGCAGCACTTCCCTGGCCCGCTGGAGAATCCACTCCCCGCCCACACCGCTCATCACCCGCCCCAGTAGCAGCACGTGTTTAATCGCGTAGTGCCGGGAGAAGAGTGCCAGCGCATGCGCCAGGTAGACACCGATAGTTTGAAAAACCCGGCGGGCACGCTCGTCACCATCAGCAGCAAGTTGTTGCACCTCTTCCAGCGTGACCGCCATCGATTTTTCAGGGTCAACCGGAATGCCCGCCACTACGGCCAGGCGCGCCACCGCTTGCTGCGAGAAATACTGCACGCCGCAACCTGCATCGCCGGACCATTCATCCAGCGGGGCATCTGGTTGGAAATCGACTGGCACAAAAGCCAGTTCATTGAGCATGCTGGTGATGCGGCGGTTCTTATCCACATAGCCGCAGGCCAAACTCGTCCCCATGGCGATGCCGAGATAGTCGCCTTCACCCGCTTGCATCGCACCCGCCAACGCAGTGATGTCCCCATCGTTGGCGACCTGAAACGGCACACCGGCCCAATCTTGGCTGAGATTGCGGAAAAACGGACGGACCTCCCGCTCCAATGATTCCGCAGACAGGCCCCGGAATAATGATGCAATCCGCGGTTCGTTCTTGATATAAATACCAGCCGCACTGCCACCGATGGCATCAACAGTTGGCAGGTGCTTGGCCGCACGCGCAATGCTATCACGAATTCCGTCCAGGTGATAGTTGGCCTCCGATTCAAAATAAGGCGACCAGGTGATCTCTTCGGAAAAGACCACCTCGCCGTCGACCACTGCAGCGCATTTACGATCGCTGCCGCCCAAATCGAAGCCAACTCGGTTACCTTGCGTATGCCCCCCGATATCATGGCTGCTCAGCTTGGGAGCGGGTTTTCCAGTCAGCGAGACCCGCTCAAATCGGAGTGGCTCGCCGTAGACCTGCTGCCCGATCGTTTCCGCGTCAAACGCGCGCTCGCCACCTGGGCTGTATTTTTGCTGGAGCCCGGCCACCCAGGCATCGGGGCCATCGATCAGAATGCGTGATCCACCCACTTGCCACAGCAGGAACTTCACCAAGCGTTCCACTCGATACAAATTAGCGGCCTCGTAATCGGCTGTCTCCGGCAGGCTGAGTAGCTCGATGCGCTTCCCGGATTGATCGGGCCGTAAAATGTCCAGTAGCGCCGTGAACGATTCGGGTTCCGCTTCAGCCCGCTCCAGGTAGGCATCTTCCCACAACACCGGGGAAATAAAGCCCGCATCCAAAGGGGGGATAATCTTAAGTTCTCGGACTGGGATGGCTGTGCTCACAACGCTGTTAGTAACAAATCAGTTTGAGATTGGTCTAGATCATACTTGCTCATACCAGCGTTGGAAACGCTCCAGAGCCTCGTATTCCGCCAGCCCGAGCGCATCAATTTCCTCGGCCGCCTTAAGGCCCAAGCTCCGCGCGACATCCCATGCCTCCTGGTTGTCGACACCGGGCACCTGACTGCGCTGGCTATGATAACTGTAGATGGCTTTTACCTTTTCGTGCAGTTCGTCCGGACTTACCGGCACACTCATCTCAGACACGTAGCATGGCATCAGTGCATCGGCCGGGCTGTAGAGCCACACCCGGCAACCCTCCCACCAATCATCCTGAGAGACCTGCTCAACCGCCTGGCGAAATAAACCGAAACTGACTGCATCCAAAGAGCTGGGATCTGAGAGGTGACCAGTCATATAAATTTGGTGCGGCCGAATCTCCCGCAGCAGCTCGACCAGCTTGTCGACATCCTCGTCCAGTGGCTTAAAGCGACGGTAGCGCCCCTTCTCATAAAATGGCAGGTCGAGGTGTCGAATTTGTGGCGTCGTGAGCGACAAGGCCCTGCCGGTGGTCATCGCTTCACTCCGGCGGATCAGGCCCTTAAAATCGCGGACGGTGGGGCTATCCTCCTGATAGGGTGATTTCTCGCGCAGCTCTTTAAGCACCGGAATGCGGGAACTCCCGTCATTGGTTGCGACGGTATCCTCCTCGGCGATGACTGAGCTTGCGAATTCGGCGGCATGCAGCGCATCGCGGTCGGACACCCCGAGATTACCCGAGCAGAGGTGGGCCAGCGTCACTGTATGCCCTTGGCTCACCAGGCGCCGGATCGTCGCGCCCATGCTCATCTCGGCTACCAGTGGCTCCGGGCTGAGCACCAGCGAGCGCTTCTGCTTGGGCGTGGCCCGCTCCGGCCGATGGGTGTCGTCGGCATCCGGCTTACCACCCGGCCAGCCGGTGATGGCCCGCTGCAGGTCATTGAAAATTGCAATATTCAGATCATAGGCGGGGCCATAGTCGGTGATAAGCTCCGCCAGACCATACTCGCTGTAATCCTCATCGCGCAGTTTGAGCACTGGCTTATCCCGTTCCATCGCCAGCCAGATCACCGCTTTGCGGATCAACAGGCGATCCCACTGCATCGGCCCGACCAACCAGGGGCGCTTGATCCGCGTCAGTTCCGAAGACGCCGCCTGATCGATGTAGAAAGTCACCTGATCGTGCCGCTGTAGGAAACTGGCGGGCAGTGCCGCCGTGGGCTCCTCTTCGATGGCTTTGGCGAGAACTTCGGCCTTCGACTGCCCCCAGGCCATCAGGAAGATTTTTTTCGCCTTCAGAATCGTTCCGATCCCCATCGTGATCGCATTGCGCGGGACCGCGTTTTCACCTTGAAAATCCCGGGCAGCGTCCTTGCGAGTCAGGCGGTCAAGGGTAACCATGCGGGTCAGCGAGTCGCCGCTGGAACCAGGTTCGTTAAAGCCAATGTGCCCGGTGCGACCAATCCCCAGAATCTGGATATCCAGACCACCTGCTGCTGCAATCGCCGCCTCATAGCCCTGGCAGTATTCAAACACCTCATCGCGCGGCACAGTGCCGTCGGGCACGTGGATATTTTCTTTCGGAATATCAACATGATCAAACAGCTGGTCATGCATGAAGCGCCAGTAGCTCTCCGGGTGCTCCCGCTCGAGGCCGTAATACTCATCCAAATTGAAGGTGATGACATGCGCCAGGCTGAGGCCTTCCTCGCGGTGCGCCTGTATCAATCGTTTGTAAAGCAGTAGCGGCGTGGACCCCGTGGCGAGACCCAGCACAACGGGGCGGGACGCCTCGGCGCGCTGCCGGATCAGATTGATCACATGTCGCGCCACTTCCTCGCTGGCTTCGCTGGCGTTCCGGCAAATGACCGTGTTGATCTTTTCGTAGAATTGAGATTCCGATTTCATCCGTTCAGGGGGAGTTTGCCGCAGTTGTGCCTAATTTGAAAGCAGATTAGTAATCGTTCGTTGGATTATGATTAAGAGTAAGAGTAAGATTAAGAGTGGCTATTGCTTTCGTTAGCGACAATCCCGTTACCTCTCGCCGACATTGCAGCCCGTCACTCTTGGTCCACCTCGACGATGCCGGGCGTTTGGGTGATCTGAGGGATTCTTTTTTCGATAGGATTCTTTTCCAGCAGTTCAGCAGTCTGCCGGAGGATCTCCCATGCCTCGTCCTGGACGACGCCCCGTCCATCCGGACCGACATTCAGCAGCAGCACCCCACCCTTGCTGTTGATATCCTCCAGCTTCTCGTAAACGACCTCGGGTGTCTTCCAGTCGTGATCGTGCCGCTTGTAGCCCCAGGATTTGTTCAAGGTGTAGCAACCCTCCCAGTGTTTCCCAAAAGCCTCATCAAAGTGCGTTTGCTCCTGGGTGACATAATCCAACTCAAACTCCCCTCGTTTCGCCACGCGGTTGTTGACGATGATTTTGGGGTCGGCACTGCGAATTTTGTTATAAAGCGTGATGCCGTCTTCCAGTGTCCACCAGTCGACCCAATCGGCATCGAACCATAGGAGGGCCGGCTCGTAGCGCCGCATCAACTCCAGCAACTGATTGGTCTGGTAGGTGATGTAGTCAGCTTTCATGCCATCCACCATACGGGTTCTTCCCCACTTGGCGAAGGCTGACCCCTCTTCCTGTGGTTCCTGAGACGGGTGGTTCCAATCGATTATACTGTAGTAGAGGCCAAACTTCAGGCCGTGCTCTTCGCAGGCATTTTTGAGTTCCATCAGGATGTCGCGCCCTTTGAAGGGTGTGCTGCTGACATCAAAATCGGTGTAGTCGCTATCCCACAAGCAAAAGCCCTCATGGTGCTTGGCCGTGATCACGAGGTAAGTCATGCCGGCACGCTTGGCGTTCATGACGATTTTGTAGGCATTGAAGTCCTCCGGGTTGAATTCATGAATCAACTCGGCGTATTCCTCACGCGGAATATCCATCGTCGCTTGAATCCACTCGGAGTACCAAGGCGCTTGCTCACCCTTCCATTCACCACCCAGCACCGAGTAAAGACCGAAGTGAATAAACATGCCGTATTGGCTATCAGCAAACCACTGGATGCGCTCCTGATATTCTTCGAGCGATTCCGGTTTAAGCGTCGCGGCATGCGATGTGGCAAGCAGCAGCGCTGTGGCGAGGACGGTGGCGTATAATTTACGTATCATATTATTTCGTGGCTGGATTTACTTTTTATTCGGGAGCACTGTCTTAATGTGGAGATCACGCAGCTGTTTCTCGGTGGCCACGCCGGGACTCTGGGTCATCATCTCTTGCCCCTTCTGGTTTTTGGGGAAGGCGATCACGTCGCGGATGCTGGAGCGGCCGCCCAGAATGGTGACCATCCGGTCGAGGCCGAAGGCGATACCACCGTGCGGCGGCGCCCCGTACTCGAAGGCGCGCAGCATGTAGCCAAAGCGGCTCTCGACCACATCCGGCTCGATCTTGAGCACCTCCTCGAACACCTTCTTTTGCAGCGCGGGCTGATGGATACGGATCGAGCCGCCGCCGAGCTCGACACCGTTGAGCACCAGGTCGTAGTGCTGGCCGCGCACTGCCTTGGGATCGCTGTCGAGCAGCGGGATATCCTCCTCCACCGGCGCGGTGAAGGGATGGTGCGAGGCGACGTAGCGACCGGCCTCCTCGTCGAAAAGCATCAGCGGAAACTCGATCACCCACAGGAACTTATACGCTGCCGGATCGATGCTCAGCTTGCCCCGCTTGATCAGCAGTTTGGCCGCATCCAGCCGGACCCGCCCGAGAATGGTGCAGGCCTGCTCCCAATCCGACGCCGCGAAAAAGACGATGTCGCCGTCCTCGATTTGCAGCGACTCCTTAAGTGCTGCTTTCTCCTCATCCGAAAAGAATTTCAGAATCGGCGACTTCCACTCGCCGCCTTCGGATTTGATAAAGGCCAGGCCCTTGGCCCCGAGTGACTTCGCGGCATCCTCCAGATCGCGGAGTTCGCCCTGGGTCAGGTCTGCCAGACCCTTGGCATTGAAGGCCTTGACGGCACCACCGGCGTCAAGCGCCCCCTTAAAGACTTTGAAGCCTGAGTTCTGGAAAATCTCGCCACAGTCCTGTAGCTCCATCTCGAAGCGCATATCGGGCTTATCCACCCCAAAGCGGTTCATCGCGTCGAAATAGCTCATCCGCAGGAAGGGTGTTTTGATCTCGACCCCCAGCACATCTTTCCAGACCCGCTGCATCAGCCCCTCAATCAGCGCATACATGTCCTCGCGATCAATAAAGGAAAGTTCGATATCGAGTTGGGTAAACTCCGGTTGGCGGTCGGCACGTAAATCCTCATCGCGGAAGCAGCGGGCAAGTTGGTAGTAGCGCTCAACACCCGCCACCATCAACATCTGCTTGTATTGCTGCGGTGACTGCGGCAGCGCGTAAAAAGCGCCGGGATTCATCCGACTGGGCACCAAAAACTCGCGGGCACCTTCCGGGGTGCTCTTAAACAACATCGGCGTCTCCACGTCGAGAAAGCCCTCTTCGTCCATGTAGTTGCGAATCGCCTGGCTGGTTTGGTGGCGCAGCTTGAGCAGCTTCAAATTCGAGCTGCGGCGCAGGTCGAGGTAGCGATAAGTCATGCGCAGATCCTCGCTGGTCTTGTCCGCCGTGTCGTCCATCGGGAACGGCGGAGTCTTCGAAACATTTAGCACCTTCAGCTCGCTGGCGTGCAGCTCGATCGAGCCGGTATCCAGGTTGGGATTGACCGCCTCGCTTACCCGCTCCAGCACCTTGCCCTGCACCGAGATCACCGACTCGGGCTTGATCGAACCGAACTGTGCCTCCAGTTCGGAATTACCCGGATCCAGCACGATTTGGGTCAAGCCTTCGCGGTCGCGAAGATCGACAAATAAAATGCCGCCGTGGTCGCGGACCGAATCGACCCAGCCACTAAGTGTGGCGGTCGAGCCAGCGTCCGATTTGCGTAGTTGAGAGCAGTTATGTGTTCGCTTCATTATAAAACTGGCAAGGAAAACAGCTTGCTCCTGGTAAACAAGCACGGAATTGCGGAAGCGGGATTAGCGAGTGCTTTTCTTACGTAGGGGTGGTGCTCGCGCCACCCGCGAGCGTTGTGGGGCGTCACGGCCTTTGCGTAACCCCCCGAACCTTCGCGGGCTTCCCATAGGAAAGCCCCTACGGCGTGCACCGCTCCCGCATCAGTCATCAACCATCCGCCATTCGCCATCATCCCGTAGGGGTGGTGCTCGCGCCACCCGCGAACGTTGTGGGGCGTCACGGCCTTTGCGTAACCCCCCGAACCTTCGCGGGCTTCCCATAGGAAAGCCCCTACGAATTACAGGTCGCAACGAAGCCAGTCTTTATAGGTTACGCGACCGCGTGGACTATCGAGGCCATCGCCTGAACGGCGATGGGGCCATTCGCAAGCGAAGACACCACCACTAATTCCCGGCAAGGCTCCGGCGGGCGGCGCGGCTATGGGTGGTCGCGATACTTCTTGGCCAAGGTCAGGCGGTGGATCTTGGCGTTGTGCCGCACATCGACGGGGAAGGATTTTTCAAAGAAAAAACAGGCGATGGATTTGGTGGTGGGATTACTCTCCGCCAATTGGCCAAGCTCAGTCACAAATTGGGTTTCCTCCTCCCGCCCTTTCGGAAAATTTCCGGCCTCCGGCTCGATCACCACCCCCGGTCGATCGCCGCCGAGATCAATCAAAGCCGAGCGATAGACGCGCGGGTGCTGGTTAAAAATCGCCTCGCAACAATCGGTGTAGAGGGGTCCTGCCGCAGTCATCACCCGCTCGGCCATCCGGCCACAAAACCAAATCCGGCCCTGCCCGTCGATCTTGCCCAAGTCCCCCATGCGGTGCCAGTGGCTGCTGGCGTCGTGGATCTTCGACTTCGCATCGGCTGCGGGCAATTGATCGTAGCCCCGCGTCACCGCGGGCCCCTTTACGATCAACTCGCCCACCTCGTTTGCTCCCAGTGGCTGAGTCTGCTCGATGGATTCGATCACCGTATCGCTGGCGGCGATGACGCGCACTTCGACACCCGGCAGGGGCTGGCCCACGCAGGTGCCCTCTCCCTGGCGGGTCTGCGCCGCAGTATGCTCCAGCACTTCGCTGGCTGAGATCGAGCTGACGGGTAGTGCCTCGGTGGCCCCGTAGGGAGTATGAATTTCGCCGTTCGGAATGATTGAGGACATCTGTGCCATCAACGCGGGCGGCACCGGTGCTCCCGCCATCAGGATGCGCCGGATGCTGGGCAAGGTGATGGCCTCCGCCTCGCAGTAGCGGGCGATCTTGGCCCATAGGGCCGGCGAGCCGAAGCTGTTGGTGATCTGGTTTTGCCGGATGGCGCGGACGATTTTTTCGGGATCGACCGAGGCGGGTCGGCTCGGGTTCATCTCGGGGACCACGGTGCACATACCGAGTGCCGGATTGAACAGCGCAAAGACCGGCAGCATCGGCAAATCCACCTCCCCCGGCTGAATGTCATACTGGGCGCGGATCGCCTCCACCTGTGCCATAAACATACCGTGCTCATACAGCACACCCTTGGCAGGGCCGGTGGAGCCGGAGGTGAAGAGAATCGCCGCCAGTTCATCCGCAGTCGACTCCGCTACCGGGAAGCTGCCGCGCTGCGCGGCTCCTGCCGCCAGCTGCCGGGCAAATCCACGCCCGACTTTCACCTTGGTCTTCACCCCCCGGAAGCTGGGACGAAAGAGCCGCGCCAACCAGATGGCCGCCGGGATGCCCACCACCGCTTCCGGCCGGGAGTGCCGCACGCAGCGCAGAAAACCACGCAAGCCCATGCCCGGATCAATCACAATCGGAACCGCACCGATTTTGAAGAGCGCAAAGACAATGCAGATTAAATCCAAGCCCGGTTTGACCATCAACAGCACCCGCGATCCCCGCCGGATGCCCTTCCCCTGCAACAGATGCGCCGCCGCCGAAGCATCGGCTTCCAACTCAGCAAAGCTGCGCGACAGATAACGGATCGAGCCGTCCGCATCCCGCCCCGCCGGCGCCCGCACCGCTGCCCCCTCCGGCTGGCGGCTGGCTTGTTCGGCAAGAAAATGGGCAACATTATACGGCATGCAGCGAGACAAGCGTATTCGCAAACCCTTGCAAAGCCGGAAATTTACCATAAAAAAACGGCCACTCCGCGAGGAGTGGCCGTTTGGGAATGCTTGGAATACTTCCGCGCAAGGCTTAGAGTGCCTCGGCACCGGTTTCGTCGGTGCGGATGCGTGTCGCGCTTTCGACCGGGAGGACGAAGACTTTACCGTCTCCGATCTTGCCAGTCTTGGCGGCCTTGACGATCGCCTCGGTGGTTTTCTCGGCATCGACGTCGTCGACGACGATCTCGACCATAACCTTGGGGAGGAAATCGACGGTGTATTCACTGCCACGGTAGATCTCGGTGTGGCCTTTTTGGCGACCGAAACCTTTGACCTCGGTAACGGTCATACCTTCGATACCGATATCTGCGAGCGCTTCTTTGACCTCTTCAAGTTTGAAGGGCTTGATGATTGCTTTGACCAATTTCATATTTTTTGAATCTAATGGTTTGTGGTTAATTGGCTAGTAAAAACTTAGCGTGAGCTCGGAGCGAAATCAGGATAAGCTTCTTGTCCGTGCTCGGCGATGTCGAGACCTTCCGCCTCTTCATCCGCAGAAACGCGAACACCAATGGTGACCTTAAGGATCATGAAGACCACCAAGGCAAACAGGAATGCGGCCACAGAGACCGAAACGGCACCGATCAACTGAGCGACAAAGCTAGCACCACCAAAGAAGGCGACAGCCAGTGTGCCCCAGATGCCACAGACACCGTGAACGGAGATCGCGCCGACGGGATCGTCAACTTTAACCTTGTCGAAGAAAATGATCGAGAAGACCACGATGACACCGCCAATTGCACCGACGATGATCGATGCACCGGGACCCATCGCATCCGCACCAGCGGTGATGGCAACCAGGCCACCCAGAATGCCGTTCAGCGACATCGAAAGATCCGGCTTCTTCAGGAAGATCCAGGAAACAGCAATGGATGCCAACGCGCCCGATACCGCCGCCAGGGCGGTAGTCGTGAAGACCAGACCGATGTAGGTCGGATCAGCGGACAGGACAGAGCCACCGTTGAAACCGAACCAGCCGATGAAGAGCAGGAAGACACCGATCGTAGCGAGCGGCATGCTGTGACCAAGGATCGGGCGAATTTTGCCATCGACATACTTACCAGCACGTGGACCAAGCACCATCACGCAAGCCAGTGCGGCGAAACCGCCGAAGGCGTGCACCACAGTCGAACCGGCAAAGTCATAGAAACCTTCACCATCGGCAAGGTCACCCAACCAGCCTTCACCCCAGTGCCAAGCACCGACGATCGGGTAGGCCACCGCGACCAACAGGAGAGAGAAGATCATGAAGCTACCGAGCTTCACGCGCTCAGCAACCGCACCCGAAACGATGGTTGCGGCAGTGGCAGCAAACATGGCCTGGAAGATAAAGTCACCGAAGCCAGTCATCGCGAGCCCGACGCCACCGTAACCGAAGGTGTCGCCGCCGTCCGCATTCAGGTCGCCGATGAATCCTCCCCAGGAAAGGAAGCCTTCAATGATCCAGTCCCCTTCCGGGTAGTGGGTATTGAAGCCTACCAGTGCGTAGGTCAGGATACCAATCGAGATGATGAACACATTCTTGAACATGATGTTCGTGGTGTTCTTGGATCGGGTGAGGCCCGCTTCGAGCGTGGCGAAGCCGAGGTGCATGAGGAGCACCAGCACCGCTGCGATGACCGTCCATAGCATGGAGACCACGAAGAAGTCGAAGGCATAGGCATATTCGCCCTGGTTTTCGAGCAGAGCGAGGTAGTCCGCTGCAAACTCATCGCCAGCCGCCACAGCGGCCTGTGCCGGAGCAAGGACATCTGCCTGAGC
>PXBU01000401.1 GCA_003566795.1 Puniceicoccaceae bacterium
CTCGGAGAGCGCCGACTCAAGGCTGACATAGTTGTATTCCCCGCGGCGGATGGCCCGGGCGATCCGCTCGAGATCGTAGCCATCGTTGCGCTGTCCG
The DNA here is from genome assembly GCA_003566795.1 of Puniceicoccaceae bacterium. GTDB lineage: Bacteria > Verrucomicrobiota > Verrucomicrobiia > Opitutales > Coraliomargaritaceae > Coraliomargarita_B. Next base: position 98 of record PXBU01000401.1, read on the forward strand.
GTCGGGTAGACGTACACCCCGCGGTCAGCGCGGCTCCGGTCCACCAACTCGGCACCCACACCAAACTCTGCGAGTACATTGGTCAGTCCAACCAAGATTGCCGACCAGCGAAAATCGGGCGCCGGGGCTTTGAGAACGAAATCCAGATCCTCGGAAAAACGTGGCAACCCGTACAGGATACGCAGACAAGTCCCGCCTTGAAAAGCGGCCTGCTCGAAGAAGCCCTCGCGCCATAAGGCATACAGGGTCAGCTCCTGCAGAATCTCCTTCAGGGCCTGGTCTTGCTCGACCCGATCCGCCAGCTTGTATCGCGCCAGTCGGTCTTGCAGAAGCTCAATCATCGGCGCCGGCACCATTGCCAGAACTGATCAACCACCTGTCCCATCCTGCGATGCTGATAGACACCGCGCATGCGCGCCAAATCGTCTGCCCCGAGATTATCGAAACACCCGGACTCCAGTCGCAGCCCTTCGAGAAAATCCACCGCCGATTCTGACGGAATTTTGCGCCAGCACATCAGGTCCAGCAATGCACGCAGCGGGTCAGCCACCAGCGCAATGCCCCCGGTCAATTGCACCCGTCTAACGCCGACCAGACTGAATCCGGTGCGTAACGCAAGGGGCACAAACCGAATATCCCCATACAGCGGCACCGAGAATTGCGCCTTGCGGCGCCCGGGGACAACCGATGTAATCAAACGGACCGCTTCCGGGATGCAACCATGCCACGTCAGCGCGGCCTCGAAAGAAACAAAAGATCCTGGCCGCAGATGCTGAGCGACCACAAAAGCATGCGGCGCCGACCCGGCAATCTTCGGATCCAACACATAAATCCCACGCGCCAGTCGCACCATTTCGCCGGCAGCCATCGCCCGGTTGACGAGGTTATATCGTCGCTGCGCCGAGCCCCCCAACCAGCCAGCCAAGTGCTCGTCGAGCAAGATCCGATTGGCCACCCCGGATTTGACCAGCGCTTTTGTCAAAGTCTGCATGAATGCAGGATACTTTCATTTTCTGCAAGTTTCCAGCATTTTATCTCCCCATTGACGCGCCCACTACAGGATCACAACCAAGATCGAGTTCACGCGCCTATGTCCTCGACCTCACCCATTCTCCAACGAAACCGGCAAATCCAACCCATGCTCCTTCAACAAAGCATGCCGCTGCGCGGTCTTCAGATCCTCCGCCACCATCTCGGCGCACATCTCGCGGGCGGTGATTTCGGGTTCCCAGCCGAGCGTTTCCTTGGCCTTGGGCGGGTCGCCGAGCAGGGCCTCGACTTCGGCGGGACGAAAATAGCGTCCCGGTTTCAGGCCATCACCCGCCCATCTCGCCAGCCACAGCCAGCTTTTCGATCAACCGCTCAGACTGCCGAACTTGCTGCTGGGTGTTCAGGCGCATGTTGTGGCGCGCAACGGCCTGCAGCCCTGGATCGATGCGATAGGTGCGATGCCGCTTAAGCCAGTCCAGAACCGGCGCCAGCCGCCATAGCGACGGGTTGCCGCAATGGATGGGCCTGGGGAAGTCCGGGCGGCTCAGCATTTGCTTGCGCAGCGCCTGACGGGAGATGCCGATGATTTCAGAAATTTCGGTCAACCCCGCGAAGTCGGGGGCGGCCTCGATCAGTTCAGCGCCGGGTATCGCTGCCGCCACATTTTTGATGGCCGAGTCGATGGCCTGCTCGGCATTTTCTGCCTCGCGACAGAAGTCCAGGGCAACACGGCCAGGGTGCCCGGTGCCCACGATAGCGTCATCGCAACCCGCTTCGGCCAGCGCTTCGACCCAGTCATTCACTGCCGCTGCAACCGCCGGCAGTTGGAAAACCAGCCTGAATTCATGGTTCATGAGTCCGTCTCCTGTTGGTTCCGACTGCAGCGCTCGACCACTCGATGAATCTGGCGCGCGTGATTTTCAGGGCTTCTAGGCGTGGACCAGATACTGGCAATACAGAATTCTCCACACCGGCAATCAGGGTCATTCCAGGGGCAATACATCCTGCCCCAACAATGGCCACCTGGAGCCACCTCGATTCGCCATCCGACGGCCTCAGCCGCCTGAATCGCCGCTTCAATCTCCTTGTTTGGATGACGCTTGCGTGCCACTACAGATTAGGGTTTGGGCAAAGGGTTGTCAACTGACAATTTTACTTCAATTCTCATAGCCGGCGCCCGGATTCGCGCCAGAAAGTGAACAGCCCTACCTCACCCATTCTCCAACAAAACCGGCAAATCCAGCCCATGCGCCTTCAGCAACGCATGCCGCTGCGCGGTCTTGAGATCCTCCGCCACCATCTCCACGCACATCTCGCGAGCGGTGATTTCGGGTTCCCAGCCGAGTTTTTGCCTGGCCTTGGTCGGGTCGCCGAGCAGGGTCTAGACTTCGGCGGGGCGGAAGTAGCGGGGGTCAACGCAAACTGGCACCACCCGAGCCC
>PXBU01000115.1 GCA_003566795.1 Puniceicoccaceae bacterium
ATTAGATATTCAAAAAAAAGAAGCGAACTACCGTTCATCGTTTGGCGGTCTTTATTACTTTTTGTTTAAAGTCCTTTTTCCAGAAAGCACTGAACGGTTTTCAGTGTTCGGTGGTCGCTGCTTGCCAGCGGGCCCAGGTGCCGCTGGGGACTGGGAATGTGCCGGCTTGTTCGCCCGTTAGTAGCATTTCGCCGCATTCGACGTGATTGCTATTGAGCAGCTGCTGGAGTAGATTTTGCAGTACGGTGGGGGTGAAGCCGGGGGTGTGGCTGGGGAGATAAACGAAGCAGGGGGTGTCGCTCAGCACGCCTTTGACCAGCTCCAGGGTGTCGAGTAGTGCCTGCTCGATTTTATACAGCTCGCCGCCTTTGCCGCGGCCGAAAGAGGGCGGGTCGAGTAGGATGGCATCGTAGTGACGGCCCCGGCGGATCTCGCGTTGCAGGAACTTGTTGACGTCGTCGACGATCCAGCGGATGGGATGCTCGGCTAGGTCATTAATTTTGGCGTTATTGCGCGCCCATTGCACCATGCCCTTGGAGGCATCCACATGGCAGCAGTGCGCACCCGCTTTGGCTCCGGCCAGTGTCGCACCACCGGAGTAGGCGAACAAGTTTAGGAAGTGGAGTGGGGTTTTACGTCGGCGCTTTTCGGCCTGCAGGGTCTGCGTGATCCAGTCCCACATGGCGCGCGTCTCGGGGAAGACACCCAGGTGCCCGAAGTCGGTGGTCGAGAGCTTTAGTTGGATCCCGTTGACCGTGGTCACCCACGAATCGGGCAGTTGCTCCCGCCCGCGCCATTCCAGACCCTGCTTGCGGGTGAAGAAGGCATCCGCTTGCTGCCAGAGCTTTTTGTTTTGCGGTGCCCAGACCGCCTGCGCACAGGGGCGGTCGAGAATGACCGGGCCGAAACGCTCCAACTTACGCCCGTGGCCGCTATCGAGTAGCTCGTATTCGTTCATCGGAGCAACTCGGCGGCCACGCCGTAGCGCAGGTTACAGAAGGAATGCGTCAGGCGCTGGCGTCCGGCGTGATGGAGTAGGGCGAGAATCGTGATCAGCGCGGTGGGAATGATGTCGGCGCGGGCGGCGGGCAGGTGCGGCACGGCCATCCGCTCGTGCAAGGGCAGGGCGCAGAGCTTATTTTTCAGGCAGGTGAGATCTTCGATGCTCAGGGTGGACTCATGCTGGTCGGTTTTTGGGCCCTTCAGCGCGGCGAGAATGGCGCGGCTGACGGCGAAGGCACCGCCTGTGGCCACCAGCGGCTCGCTCAGGGGGGTAAATTTGAAGTTGCTCTGGGAGAGTTCGGCGTGGACGTAGGCATTGATGGCGGTTTCCACGTTCTTCGAGATCGGCCCCTCCCGGTCGATGACGAAGCGCTCAGTCAAGCGCACCGAGCCGAGCCGCAGCGAAAGTGCCTGCTGGATTTTGGCTTGTTTGAAGCGGATTAATTCCAGGCTGCCGCCGCCGATATCCACTTGGATGAAGTCCTCGGTGCCGGCCAGGGCCCGGTCGCAGGCGAGACCCTGGCCGATGTAGGTGGCCTCCTCAGCACCGCTCAGCACCCGCAACTGAATGCCGGTTTGTTCGAAGACGCAGTCGATGAAGTCCTGCCCGTTGAGTGCATCCCGCACCGCGCTGGTGGCCACAATCTCGATTTCCCGCGGGGCATACTCCCGCGCCAAGTGGACCAACTCGGCCACCGTCTTGCAGCCCGCCTCCAGTGCTTGCTCACACAGGTGAGGCAGATCCATGCTGATGCCGGTGCTGATGCGGGTCTCAATCGTCTCAGCGAAGAGGGGCTCCAGCTGTTGGTCGGCCCCGATTCCAGCTACCAGTAGCTTTATGGAATTACTCCCTACATCAATGACTGCAACCGGACTGGACATGAACCGTCTTTTACGAATGAGACGGGCTCTCTTGTCGAAGGAAAAATCGATGATTTTGGTCGGAGGTCGGAGATCGGATATCGGAGATGGGAGATCGAAGATCGGATATCGGAGGTCGGAGGGTCGGTTTTCGGTTTTCGGTTTTCGGTGGTCGGAGGGCGGTGATTTTAGGTGAAGGGAGATAAACTTTCTGCGTTTCGTTTTAATAACTGAGCACCATTAGCCCTTCCACTCGGGAAAACTCACGGTTATTTCTGGTTACCACTGGTGTCTGGTTGGCTAAGGCGGTTGCCGCGATCCAAAGATCGTTTGCGCCGATCATCAGGCCATCGCGCTGAAGCTGACGGAATGAGTGCCCAAAGAGCCATGCCACCTCCGAGTTGTACTCATACAGCTGAAACGGTCGGATGAAGCTTTCCCATTTCTCTCGGTCAAGGCCGAGTGATCGACCAGCTGCCAATTCTCCAGCAATCGTGAATGTGATCGCGAATGAAACGTTTTCGTGGGCGCGGAGAAAGTTAACTGCAGGTCCCGTTTGGCTTCGCCTTCGCTCGCGCTCAAAATCAACCAGAAATGTGGAATCAAGGATCATGGGATTTCTGGTGGTGAGTCGTTCGCATTCAATGAGTCAATCATCGCGAA
>PXBU01000406.1 GCA_003566795.1 Puniceicoccaceae bacterium
GCTCCGGCCAGCATCAGCGCGGCGTAGATAAAGATGCGCGGGCGCAGGAAGCGGCGCGGCTTGCCGTCGAGTCCTGTTTGCGAGTCGTAGCGAATTAATCCTTTCGGGCGGTTCAGCTTGGCCATGATGGTATCGCAGGCGTCGATACAGTTGGAGCAGCCGACGCACTCCATCTGCAAGCCCTGGCGAATGTCGATCCCGGTGGGGCAGACCTGCACGCAGCGGTAGCAGTCGATGCAGTCACCGACGCCTGCTTTGTGGGCTGGCCCGCGCGGTTCACCACGCGTTTTATCGTAACCAATGATGACGGAGTCATCATCAATCAGGGCCGATTGCAGGCGGCCATAGGGGCAGATGATCAAGCAGAGTTGTTCGCGAAACCAGGCGAAGTTGAAGTAGATTATGCCGGTGGCGACGGCCATGAAAATAAAGGCCCCCCAGTGCTCGGTCGGGCTGCCGGTCATCCATTGGTAAAGCTCCGGGATGGAGATGAAGTATGCCAGGAACAGGTGGGCTATTGCAGCTGAGATCAGGACAAAGATCCCGTTCTTGACGACACGCTTGGTTATTTTGTCGCCCGTCCAGGGGGCTGCGTCGAGCTTGCGGCGGGCTTGCGAGTCGCCCTCGATCAGTCGCTCAATGCGACGGTAAACATGCTCCAGAAAGACGGTATGCGGGCAGGCCCAGCCGCACCAGATGCGCCCGAATAGGGCCGTCACGAAGAACAAGGAGAATCCCAGTCCGGTGATCAGAAAGAAAGCCATCCACAAGTCCTGCGCCACAAAAGTCAGACCGAAGAGATGGAACCGGCGATTGAGCACATCCAGAAAGACTGCGGGATGTCCGTTGATCTGTATCCAGGGCAGCAGGACATAGATGCCGATCAGTAGCAGCGCGAAGACCCGCCGCCAGCGCGTGAAAAAACCCTTCACATCCGCCGGGTGCAAAAAAAAGCGCGAACCATCCTCGTTGATGGTCGTCGGCGTGATGGTGGTGGGGCGGGATTTTTTCATAAAAGCGCGGGACGTCGAATCGGTCTGGTCGGACTGAGCTGGGGGAGAATTATTTTTTTGTAGTGAGAGGGTTCATCCCTCGATTCGAGCGGGCTGGCTATGCGAAAGGGCTCGATCCTGGCGTAAAGCCAGTCGCTACGAGTTATTTTAAAACTTATCTGATGGTTTATCAGGGCAACAGATCCGGGTTTCTGCTGAGCACGTAGGCGACGACCTCGGCGGTACGCTTTTGCCCCAGCAACGTTTCCCAAGCTTGCATCCCGGCGTCGGGGAAGCCGTCGGCGACGCTGACGTATATTTCGGAAGGAGTCGAGCCGTGCACCCATTCACCATCAACCAAATTAAAGCCGATGCCGCCTTGCAGGTCGCTGCCGTGGCAGGCGGCGCAGTGGGCGGCGTAGTGCTCTCGACCGGCCTCGATGAAGCTTGGGTTGGTGGCCATTTGGAAGAACATCTCATCGTTGGTGACGTCGATCGAGCCGGCCAGTCGTGCGGTTTCCACCGCTTGCAGCTTAGCTTCGAAGGCGGGGTGACGATCCCCGGTGAAGCGCCGGTCGTCGATCACCACCCAGTAAACGATGGAGTAGGCGATCACTCCGAAAAGGATGATCAACCACCACATTGGCAGACGTTGGTCGTATTCACGAATGCCGTCGACGACGTGGTCGCGCAGCTTAACGCCCTCGGGCAGGTCCTCTTCAGTGACGTCCTCGGGGCGGTCGTGTTCAAGTCCGTGCTTCATGATTTTTTGTTTTTTGCGGGGCGGGTGGGTTCGTCTTCCAGCGGTAGATTCTCCAAGTGCTCGAGTTTGCTCTTTTTCATAGAGATCGCTCGCAGTGTGATCAGGAGAAATACGCCGAAGGTGAACCAGAAGGAGACAATCGGGACGAGGCTGGTCCAATCCTCATAGATGATACGCTTGAACATGGTTTAATGACTGATGGGTGATGACTGATGGGTGATCCGCCTTCGCTCAAGGCTATGGCGGACAAGTGGCTGATGACTGACTTTCTTTTATGGATTCGTCATGGAGACTTCGTCTGAGCTCTCGCGGTAGGCGCCGAGCTTTTGCAGGTAGGCGATCAGGGCGACGATCTCTTTGTCGGGCTCGGTGAAGGCACCTCTTGCAGCCAGATTGGCAACGATGGCCTCGGCCTGTTCATCGACTTGGGCCTGGATTTCCTCCTCGGACAGGTCGATGGGATAGGGCACCCCGAGCATGCGCATGGCGTGGATCTTCCTCGGCAGTTGGTCCACTTTGGTCTTTTTCTCGAAGAGCCAGGGATAGCTCGGCATGTTCGAGCCGGGCGAAACGCTGCGTGGGTCCAGCATGTGGTAGAAGTGCCAGTCGTCGGAGCGCAGGCCGCCCTCGCGGGCGAGATCGGGGCCAGTGCGCTTGGAGCCCCACTGGTGCGGGAAGTCGTAGACAAATTCCCCCAGCCGCGAATAGTCGCCGTAACGCAGCACATCCGGCACCAGGGTGCGGATCATTTGCGAGTGGCAGTTGTAGCA
>PXBU01000242.1 GCA_003566795.1 Puniceicoccaceae bacterium
CCACTACCTCTTGCTGGTATTTGCGCATTTGCTCCAGCTCACGCTGAGAAAGCGAAGTGTCGCGACTTTCCCGGCGAATGCGCCAGGCATTAAACACCTGGTTGGCGACGATGGTGCTGTTTCCGCCATCGATACTAAAATTGGACGCCCGGAAGAGTAACTCCCAAGTGTCGAGAATCGCCTCATCCGATTGGTCGCTGGCCACAGACAGGCGATCTAGAATATCCTCCATCAGCTGGGCATACTGCTCCTCTTCCTCACTGGGAGAGGCCAGCAGGAAGCGCTCAAAGCGCGAGCGAAACACGCGCTGCTCGGCCAGATTAAATGTCCGCCCCTTCCAACTGAAACCACCATTTGCAAAATCCAGCGAATCACTAGTCGGATCAAAAATCCGGTTGGCCATCTCCAGGAAGGTGTTGCTTTCAAAGCCGCCACCAGCGGGCCCGGAGATGCCGGCCTGAGCTGGTTGCGACGGTGCCGAACCGCGCGAGGCATCGTTGCCTCCGGCCAAAACACCCTGTCCCCAGCCCGCGACCGTGCTAAGCAGCAGCAGACAACTAAAACTTACGCAAATCCTCGACATAGATCAGCCCTCCTTTTCGTATAATCACCCGCATCCGATAGCGTTGCCCCACATGCAGGTTTTGTTGGACCGCGTCCGGCACAAACACCGGGATGCGGGACGCAGCACCATCCGGGTTGACTGCCAGAATTCGCCCCACGCCCTCCTCCCATTCAATTTGAGAGTCGATCTGCACGGACAAGGAATAAGTGTTGCCCAAAAAGTTGCCCGGATTTCTCACGTAGTCATCGACCGGCAAGGCTTCGAGCCCGGAGAAATTCCCTTTGCCACAGGCCGCCAACAGCAAACTGCATAGAATCAGTCCTGCCAAAGTCAGACGGCTAGCGGGCAAGACCGAAAGATTGGAATGATTGCTGGGGCACATAAATAAGCGGGGGAAACTAATTCTATTAGACGACCCGAACAATCCTTAGTTCCAGCGTTTTTGCTGGCAACCCCAAAAGACCATCATTGCGCCCACAACAAAATGTAGCAGCAATACCAATACGGCAAGCAAGGGCGAAGGAACCCACTCGGCCGAGTCCATCCGGTAGGCATCATAGATGCGCGTTTCACGCATCGAGCCGAAATACCCCGCCCAGCCCCAGTAGGCGTTCACAAACGGACGACACACCCAGACCAGCACCTCCGGCAGTGCCAGCACCACGCCGGACAACGGCAGCTGAAACCCGACCAGATAGACCGAGAGTAGTGAGGCCTTGTCCGCCGACCTGAAAATGGCCGAGAATCCGAGACAGATCGTCGTCATCGACACACAGCACAACATCAACACCACCGCCTGCGGCAGCAACGCCCCCGGAAAATCGCAGATGTATTTTACAAAGAGTGTCATCCACAGACCCTGCAAGAGTGCGATGCCAGACACGAACAGGAGCTTACTAATCGCGTAGGCCGGGGGTTTTAAACCGCTGAAGCGCTCTTTCTCGTAGATTTGCCGTTCTGCCGCAATCTCGCGGGCCCCATTGTTGCTCCCCATCAGGGTCAGCAGGATCACCTGGAAGAGGATCAGACCCGTCACCAGCGACGCCGTCTCCAAAGCCTCGATCCGGTAGCGCAGGTTCTCCTGCATCTGCTCAAAGAAACCGGCTGACGAAGTCAACGATAGGCCCTGCATCTGCGGGATCCCGTTGATCGCAAAGATCACCACCATCAGCGGAAAGCCGAGCGTGATCCCGAGCGTGAGCAACCAGTAGCCCCGGTCCCGCCGAAAGAGCAGTGCCCGCCGTCGCAACAGGGTCCCGATCTGCGACAGCAACCCAGGCATGCGGGGTGCCGACGGCACCGTGTGGGGCGCATCCTCTGCCAGCCGCTCCCCGTATTCCAACCAGCGCTCGCGCCAGTGCTCGATCGTGTGCTCGCTCAGTTTGTCATAGAGTTGCAAGGCATCGGGAATCCCGAAATAACGATTCAGCTCATCCAAGCTTCCCTGGAAAACCACCGCCCCGGCATAGACCACGGTGATCCAATCGAAGTAATTCAGCTTGGCCAGGTTATGGATGATACAAATAAAGGTCTTACCCTCCTCATTCCGCAGGCCCTGCAACACATCGAGGATGCCGTCCTCCGACTGGGGATCGAGCCCACTGGTCACCTCGTCACATACCATGTAAGGGGGATCGCTCACCAGCTCCAGCCCCAGGCCCAGCCGGCGCATTTGTCCGCCACTCAAGTCCCCCACCCGCTTGCTGCGATGCGCATCCAGCCCGATGCGCTTTAATATCTCTTCCAGTCGCCGGGCCCGCACCTCACCGTCCACCACGCTCAACTCCAGCGCATAGCGAATCGCCTCCTCCACCGCCAGCCCCTCGTGGGCGATGCTGAACTGCGGCGCGAAGGAGAGCTTGCCCAAAAGGTCGGCACTACTGTGCACCGGAACCCCGTCAAAATTCACCTCACCCTCACTCGGTAGAATACCGAGCATGGCCTTGA
>PXBU01000174.1 GCA_003566795.1 Puniceicoccaceae bacterium
CTTTGCGACGCATCTACTGGAGAATGGGACGAATATACGGACGGTTCAGGAGTTCCTCGGGCACACCTGTGTCGAAACGACGATGATCTACCTGCACGTGATGGAAGACCAGGCGGATTTGGTGGCGAGTCCACTGGATGTGCTGGAGGGATGAAGGGAATCGCGCATATGCACCGACTCGACAGTTGCAGTGACGTGCCGAAGCGTCCGGCGGACCGTTTGTAACCGAGACACTGCCGTCATTGGTGAAGCCGTTCAACACCACGCAGAGTCATCTTTTGGGGGACAGAAACCAACGTCCTAATGCGAGATTTAAAACGCCGTTTGTTTTGTGTCGAGTAAATATTGGAAAGATGTTTAAGATTTTGGAGTCGAAACGGGTTCCCCGTTCCGCTACTTATATGGAAGTTGGACCCCTGCCCCTTCAGACAGCCTCCTCGGTCACTTTTTCCTCCGGAATACCGCGTGCCACCTTACCATCTCCGGACAAGAGCACTGCAATCGGTCGGGTGCCGGGGAAATACGAGAAAATGATCATCATAATCACCGTGATCGGCACACAGAGAAACATTCCGGCGATGCCCCAGATGGAGCCCCAGAGCCCGAGGGAGAGCAAAATAACAATCGGGCTGAGATTGAGCCGGTTCCCCATCAGCTTTGGTTCGATCAGGCTACCGATGCAGAACTGGATCGTCCCCAGCACTGAGATGGTCACAATGAAGGGGCCCAGGGTGTCGAATTGCACCAGCGTCAGCAGCGAGGGAAAGGCGGTGGCGATGATCGAACCAATCGTGGGAATAAAATTGAGCAGAAAGATGAGGACGGCCCAGAAGCTGGCAAAGTCCACCCCGACGAGACTCAGCACCAGATAACTCAACAGCCCGGTGGTCGCACTGGTGAGGACCTTGATCGCGACGTAGGTGCGGATATCGGAGCGCATCTTGTTGATCAGGTCGAAGGCATCCTTCTGCTGCTGGGGGCCCGCCACCATGGCGCGAATCTTATCGGCAAAAGTGCGCTGTTCCAACAGCAGAAAAATCAGGTAAACAATAATGATGCCGGTGTTGCTAACGAGCGCACGAACGGTGCGCCCAAAGTCCTGGAGATAGCCGCGCAGATCGATCTGATTAATGAACTCCTGCAGGTTCGGCACCTCCTCAATCCCGAAAGTCTTATAGCTCTTGTAAATCAAGGCCTCCAAATTCTCCTGATATTCCGGTGCCACCCGGACCACACTCGCGATGTTGACGGTGATCAAATTAATAATGAAGCCGATCCCGAGCAGGATCACACAGATCGCGATGATCATTGCGAGCGGCCTGGGGACCCCGATACCGCTAATTTTGATGGCGCCGATCCCGTGCGCCAAGATGCTGATCAGGTAAGCAATGGCCCCGGCGATAACCAACGGCAGCAGTAAGTTCTGCCCCACGTAAAGCACGTAGAAGCTCAGAATCACTACAATTAAGGCAAAGGCCGCACGCTGTAATTTCATAATTTCAACTTGGTTGCTGCGATTCTATTTGTCGAACTGTAGTTTTCCATGTAGCCGAAGCCCTTCGGCTTTGGTCGAAGCTCGCCAGAAAGTCAGGAACGGCCAAACGCGAAGGCGTTCGGCTACGGGTTGCGATTGTTTTGGGCATATAGAAGCTTATTTGAAGCATCACTAAATCTGCGCGGCATCGACGAACTCCAACGAGCCGTCGTCCTTCAAGCGTCGATAGTAGCACCCGCTGCGGGCCACGCCGTCTTTGTTCTTGGTGTGGCAGGCACCTTTGCCCGCCGGTGTCACCTTGTAGAGAATCGAGTTTTGTTCGCAGTTGACGCAAATTTCCTCGATTTTCAGGAAGTCGCCACTGGTCTTGCCCTTGATCCAGAGTTCATTGCGGCTGGTGCTCCAGAAGGTGGCCATGCCCGTCTCGCGGGCGGTCTCCAAGGCCAGCTGGTTGGCGTAGCCTACGATCAGGACCTCCCCGGAGGTTGCATCCTGGGCAATCGCCGGGAGCACATCGGCCTCGCAGTTGGCCACCTTGCGCAGTTTGGTGAAATCGAGGTTGAGGACGGCACCTTCTTCCAGTTCTTCATGAGTCATAACCAAGTAATAAATTCGCGAACCGCGAACAGTCCAGTTTTGATTTTGCCCGGAAGCTCGAATCCCACCCGTTTGCCGCAACAAGTTTTTCATGGAATGCGCCCGTAGCGATGGCACGATAGTGCCGTCTACTCGGGATCGCCCCGCCTGTCCGCTCGACCTTGCTATCGCAAGTTCGCTACAAATTCCAAAAACTTGCTTGGGCCACTCGCGGGCAAATTTCATTTTTGCTTTTCATCCGCGCAGATCATCGCATCGTCTCTACCTTTGACGTAAAACCATTCAGCGGCATCCGACCGCTCCCAACACGATACAGATCATGCAAAAAGAGATTCTTACCCAAGCAGCCACCCAAGCCCGCGGCCTCGCGATTGACGCCGTCCACGCCTGCAGCTCCGGCCACCTCGGCCTGCC
>PXBU01000358.1 GCA_003566795.1 Puniceicoccaceae bacterium
ATCGCAAACAGCACCAGACAGATTAAAAAATTAGCAACTCGCATGACATGAGGGGAAGATATTGGTTGGGTTGATCCTGGGGTTAACCCAGTCGCTACAGTTTCGTAGCGAGCGTCCGGCGGGTCGCTACGGGGTTTGATCTACCTCATTCAAAAGGTCAAAAATCCGTTGCCGTGCGGCGTTGGCGTCCAAGTGGGGCAGCTCCTGCGCGAGCGAGGTCAGCTGCTGGAAGAATGTTTCGGCCTCCGCAAATACCCGCGCGGCGGGCACCAGTCTTCGAATTTTGGAGTGGGCGGTGGCTTCGGAACCTTCATCCTCACGCTGCAGCAACTCATGCAGCTTCTCACCGGGCCGCACGCCCGAATACTCGATTTCGATCTCCACCTCGGGCTCGAAGCCCTTGAGGCGAATCAGGTCACGGGCCACCGCATCAATCCGCACCGCCTCGCCCATGTCGAGCATGTAGAGGGCATTTCCGGCTGAGAAGGCCGTCGCCTGCAGCACCAGCCCCACCGCCTCGGGAATCGTCATGAAGTAACGCGTCATCTCCGGATGCGTCACCGTCACCGGCCCGCCCCGCTCAATCTGCTCTTCAAAGATCGGGATCACGCTGCCCGAAGAACCAATCACATTACCAAAACGCACCACCGAAAAATTTGTCGGCGAGTGCTCAGATTTGCCGTTCAGTGCGGCGATCACCAGTTCCGCCAAACGCTTGCTGGCCCCCATCACACTACTGGGATAGACGGCCTTGTCGGTTGAAATGAGACAAAAATCCCGCACGCCGGACGCCATGGATTGGCGCGCCAGCGCCAGTGTTCCCATCACGTTATTGAGCAAAGCCGCTGCGGGCTGGCGCTCCATCATCCCGACATGTTTGTGCGCCGCAGCGTGGTAAACCAGCTCCGGTTTGAATTGATCGAAAATTGACTGCATCGCCTCGCGGTCCAAAACATCCGCCACCCGGACCGACAGCTCCACCTCCGGCACCGCACGGGCAACGAGCTGCTCAGTCAGAAATAGCACGCTCTCACAGCGATCTATCAGGATCAGTCGTTGGGGGCTCAGTTGCGCCAACTGCTGCGAGAGCTCCCGCCCGATACTGCCGCCTGCTCCGGTTACCAGCACCACCCGGCCACTGATAAATTCCTGCAAACCGGTGGAGTCGATGCTGACGCAATCACGATAGAGCAAATCCTCGATATGCACCTCCCGGATCAGGGACTTGCGAAAATCCCCGTTCATCAACTCCTTCACTGAAGGGACCGTTTCCACCGGAATTCGATTCCGCTTGAGCAGCGAGACAATCGCACGAATCCGCTCGGTGCTGGCACTGGGAATTGCCAGCACGACTTTATCCAGGTCATGCGTCTGATGATAGGAGACGATCGCCTCGGGTGGCCCCACGATCGGCACCCCATGCAACTGCCGTCGATGCAGCGAGGCATTGTCATCAAAAAAAGCCACTGGCCGCATGCCCATTTCCGGCCGTGCCCCGAGCTCGGTCAACAGCGCGGAACCGGCCTGCCCGGCCCCCACGATCGCGATGCGCTCCGGTTTGCGGCCCGCACGAAAAAATCCCTTGCGCCGCTCATCCACGATCCGGATAGCCACCCGCAGCCCCATCATGCCGAAGGTGAACAGGACAAAATCCATCAGGATAATCGAGCCCGGCGGCACATACTCATGGGAACTCACCACCCAGACCGTCAAAAAGACAGCCGTCGCCAGACTGGAGGCCACAAATAATCGGACCGCATCCGGAATGCGGAAGAAGCGCAGCAGCCCACTAAACTGCCCCAACGCATACAGGCAGAGCATTTTGAAGGCAATCATGCCCACACCCTGCCACAATAACTGATCCGCAAAAATATCCGGAATCCCATCCAGCCCAGGATAGAAGCCAAAGCGCAAACGCCAGGCGAGCGCATAGCTCAGCACCGCAACCAGCAGATACAGGCTAAATAGAATAAGAAATCGAATGGAAGCACTCATTCAGGGTATTAATAAGGTAGAATAGTCAGAAAAAGAACGAGTAGCTTGTAGGAACATCGGCCTGCATCAATCCCTGAATCGGTGATCGGTCGCCGGTTTTCGCCGGACGGTTGTCGGTCGAAGTTTCAGTCGAAAGCGCTTCACGCTTCCGCTACCAATTTTTCTTCGTAGCGGAACGGGGAAACCCGTTTCGACCCGCCTGACGCTACGGTTTTTTCTTCGTAGCGGAACGGGGAAACCCGTTTCGATTATTTTACTCGCGACAAACTGGTTCGGTCGAAAGCGCTTCACGCTTCCGCTACCAATTTTTTTGTAGCGGAACGGGGAACCCGTTTCGATTATTTTATCGCACAGCAGGATAGTTGATTCGAAAGCGCTTCACGCTTCCGCTACCAATTTTTGTTCGTAGCGGAACGGGGAACCCGTTTCGATTATTTTACTCGCGACAAACTGGTTCGGTCGAAAGCGCTTCACGCTTCCGCTACCAATTTCTTTGTAGCGGAACGGGGAA
>PXBU01000218.1 GCA_003566795.1 Puniceicoccaceae bacterium
CCAAACATTTCCTCAGCCAGCACTTTGGCCAGCAGCGTCTTACCCACGCCGGTCGGCCCCAGGAACATGAACGACCCAATCGGGCGTTTCGGATCCTTAAGATCGGCACGCGAGCGGCGCAGTGCCTTGGAAATCACCTCGGTGGCGATATCCTGCCCGATGACTTCGCTGGGCAGCTCTTGCTCCAGGCGCAGCAACTTCTTGCTCTCCTCCTGCTCCATGCGCGAGAGCGGTATCCCCGTCCAATTAGCAACCACATGAAGCATCTCATCCTCGCCCACGGTGATCCGGTTTTCCTCCCGTGACTTTTTCCATGCTTCCATCAAATCAGCCTGCTTCTGGCGCAGCTGCTTCTCTTCGTCACGGAATTTGGCCGCATTCTCAAAGTGTTGACTGGAAATCGCCTCCTCTTTCTTGGCACACACCTCCTCGATCGTCGCCGTCATTTCCTCGACCTCGGGGGGCTTTTTCAGTGATTCAATGCGGGCCCGGGAGCCGGCTTCGTCCAACACATCGATGGCTTTATCCGGCAGAAAGCGGGATGTGATATAGCGTTCGGAAAGCTTCGCCGAAGCTTCCAGCGCCTCGTCAGTAAAGGTGCACTTGTGGTGCTCCTCGTATTTACTCCGCACGCCCTTGAGAATCTTGATCGTGTCTTCCACCGAGGGTGCCTCCACCTTTACCGACTGAAAGCGACGATCCAGCGCACTGTCCTTCTCGATGTATTTGCGGTATTCTCCCAGCGTGGTGGCACCGATGCACTGGAGTTCGCCCCGGCTGAGCGCGGGCTTGAAGATATTGGAAGCATCCATCGCGCCTTCAGCGGCTCCCGCGCCAACGATGGTGTGCAACTCGTCGATAAAGATGATGATGTTCTTCGCGCGGCGAATTTCGTCCATCACCGCTTTGATGCGCTCCTCAAACTGGCCGCGGTATTTGGTGCCTGCCACCATCAGCGCGAGATCCAGCGTGATGACCTTTTTATCCATCAGAATCTCAGGAACAATGCCGGAGGCAATCTCCTGCGCCAAACCCTCCACAATCGCCGTCTTGCCGACCCCGGCTTCACCGATTAAAACCGGATTGTTCTTGGTGCGACGGCAGAGGATCTGCACCACCCGGCGGATTTCCTCCTTGCGACCCACCACGGGGTCCATTTCGCCCTTCTTGGCGAGTTCAGTCAGATCACGGCCAAAGGCTTTCAGCGCAGGTGTCTTGTTATCTCTCCGCTCGTCACCACCCTGCTTGCCTCCTGCCGTTGCCCCCTCGGGCTCCCCGGAAAAATTCGGATCCAGTTCGGAAAGGATTTCATGGCGGCAGCGTTCGATGTCGACATCAAGCGATTTTAACACTCGTGCCGCAACCCCCTCTCCTTCGCGCAGCAGCCCCAGCAGAATGTGCTCGGTCCCGACATAGGAGTGATTGAGCGATTTCGCCTCTTTCCCGGCCAGCGCGAGCACCTTCTTCACTCTTGGCGTATAAGGTATATTCCCCGAGGGCTTGCTTTCCGGCCCGGTGCCCACCTGCTTTTCGACCGCAGAGCGGACCGTTTGCAAATCCAAGCCCATTTTCATCAGCACATTGACTGCCACGCCCTGCCCCAAATTGATGAGCCCCAGTAAGAGATGCTCGGTCCCCACATAATTGTGGTGAAAACGGTCCGCCTCTTTGCGCGCCAAAGCAAGCACCTGTTGGGCGCGGGGTGTGAAGTTGTTCATAGGTTCCATAATAATGACTTCTAGGATAGATTGGTGACCTTGTCAAAGTCCAGTGGCGGAAGAGTGGCTAATTCCTGACGAAGCTTGGTGGCTCGACTAACATCGCGTGCGTCGGGCTCGATCCCCTCATTGGCCGCATGCTGCACATGCCCCGGCTGACACTCGATAAAGAAACGGTCGATATCCGCGCGTTTGAAATCCGGTAGCATCTCAAAATCAACCGCCAGTCGTAATAATGAGAGGTGATGCATCGCTTCAGCGGAGGTGAGCACATAGGCATTGCGGAGCACGCCATAAGCGCGGCCGATGTGGTCAAACAAGGTGGAGCAGCTGTCTTCCAGACACTTGAAGCGGGCATTCACCTCGTGGTCGATCACAGTCTTGAGCACATTACCCAGCCGATCAATAATCGCTGCTTCCCGCTCCCCCAATGTCTGCTGGTTGGAAATTTGAAAGACATGCCCAGTGGCATCAGAGCCCTCTCCGAAAAGCCCCCGCACCGTGATGCCAAGCTGGTTGACGGCCCGGGCGCCCCGCTCCATCTGCCCCGCCAGCACCAAACCAGGTAGGTGCATCATAACGGATGCGCGCAATCCCGTCCCCAAATTAGTCGGGCAAGCGGTGAGATAGCCGAATTCATTATCAAATGCAATATCCAGATTATGTTCCAGCTCACTATCAAAACGGTCGATCTGCTTCCAGGCATTTTTTAAGCGAAAACCCGACTTGAGAAACTGAATCCGCAGATGGTCTTCCTCGTTGATCATCACCGAACAGGTCTGATC
>PXBU01000283.1 GCA_003566795.1 Puniceicoccaceae bacterium
ATCTATCTGCAGGAGCCTGACATAAAAAATGGAGTCGGCGGCCTACGGGACTACCAAAATATTCTTTGGATGGCCTACATTAAGTTCGGGCATCGCTCGCTGCGGGAATTAGTCCGCGCCAAGCTATTGCGTCCGGACGAGCGAAAGGCGATGCGGCGGGCCTACGACTTTCTGCTGCGCACACGCACGGAGGTGCACCTGCAAAACAAGCGCCCGACGGATAAGCTTCAACTGGAGCAGCAACCCAGCATCGCGGCCGGACTCGGCTATCCGCAGGAGGACATCTTCAAACGGGTGGAAGCCTTCATGCAAAACTACTACTCTGCGGCCCGCACGATTTACCACACTTCCAACATGCTCAAGGAGCGGATGGCGCTGGCGGCGGGAAGGAGCAACCGGATAAGCTTTCGCCAAGCGCTGCGAGCGCATCAGCACTTACCCGTCAAATTGATCGACGGCTTTCAATTGCACGACAAAGTACTGACGGCGGACTCTTCCAAGATCTTCGAGCAGGAGCCGGTGCGCTTCATCCGGGTCTTCCGCTACGCCCAACAATTTGGTGCGAAGTTGGACGCGGACTTGCGTTTTCTAATCCGGCATTCACTGCCGCTGATTGACGCATCGCTGATCAACGACCCCTCGGCGGCAAAAAGTTTTTGCGCCCTGCTGCGTGCGCCGGGAGAAGTCTACGAAATCCTGGTGGAAATGCACGAGCTCGGCGTCCTCGGTCGCTATCTCCCCGAGTTTGATGATCTGACCTGCATGGTGCAGCACGAATACTACCACCGCTACACCGCGGATGCCCATGTACTGCTTACCATCAAACATCTGGACCTGGTATTCGCCAAACACGACGAGGAGTACGCCCAATACGAGCGCGAGTTGCGCAAAAATGACGACCCCCTGCTGCTCTACCTAATCCTCTTACTCCATGACATCGGTAAATCTGAAGGCATAAAAGGTCATGCCGCCAGTGGTGCAAAAATAGCACAACCGATACTGGATCGACTCGGGATCTCCCAGGACCAGCAAGAACAAATTTTGTTTATTATTCGCAGCCATCTGGAAATGGCACGCTTCTGGCAGAAGTTCGACTTGGATGATCCTGAAACGGCGGCTTCCTTCGCCAGTTTCATCGAAGATCCCCAAAATCTCCGTTTCCTCTACACCCATACTTATTGTGATGCACGTGGCACAGCACCCACCCTGTGGAATGGCTACAAAGACATGATGCACCGCACTTTGTATCGGAGAACGCTGGAACAGCTTGAGAGTGACACCAGTCTGAAAACCAGGCAAAAAGACAAGATCGACATGCTACAAGAAAGAATTCGCCAACAGAACATCGAGGGAATCTCCGCCGAGGAGATTGAGGCCCACTTTAGTCTGCTGCCGGAGCGTTACTTCATCAACACCGACGAATCCGAAATCAACTTGCACCTGCGCATGGTCCACCAACTGCTGGGCCAGATCCAGCGTGCGGAATCCATCGGAGCCTTAGCACCCATCGTGGACTGGAAGGACGACCACGACCTCAGCATGAGTATTGTCAACGTGGTCACCTGGGACCGGGCCGGGCTTTTCTATAAGCTGGCCGGGGCATTGTCGCTGGCTGGTGTAAATATCGTGAGCACCAAAGCGATCTCCCGCAACGACCACATTTCAATCGACACGTTCTATGTGATCGAGCCAGGTGGGGGCACCGTGAGCAGCTCGAAAGCAAAGGAACTCTTCGAGGAGCACCTACGAGAGGCCTTGATCGAAAACAAGGATCTATTGCCCGCGCTCAAGGATTTCGAGCGCAAGCTGGCCGCGAACTCGAAGAATAAAGACATGCTGCCTGCGCCATTTCCGCCGACGGTGGACGTCTATCACGAACTTTCGCTCAAGCGCACGATCATCGAGGTCCAAGCCTCCGACCGCATCGGCCTGCTCTTTCAACTGGCGAGAATTATCTCGCTACGAGGCTTCGACATTAGCTTCGCGCGGGTCGCCACCGAGCGCGGGGTCGCTATGGATACTTTCTACATCGAGAACGTGCTGCCAGACGGAACCAAGGAGGAAACCTCCAACCTGCTGCAACTACGCGAAGAGCTGGATGCGGTCATCCGCTCGACGACCTAGTGGAGCTTGTAACAACGAAGATTCGTTCATTCGTTGTAGCGGAATGGGGAACCCATTTCGAACCGATACCTCCTCGGCCTGGACGTCGAAACGGCTTCACCGTTCCGCTACGAATTTTTCATGGAAAGACTGATTTGATCCTCTACTCGCAATCAAAATCTAGATTCGACCTCGCAACAAAAGTGATTGATGCTGCGCGCCGATGGACATTTCTGATAGCGAAAAAAGCGTGGTGGATTCGCTCTACCGCATCAGCAGCCTCGTCTCCAACACCGACGAACCCAAGGTGGCGCTGCAGCTCATCCTGGATGAAATTGTCCGCGTGCTTGAGCCCAGCAGTGCCTCCATCTCGCTGGTCAATCCGGACAATAAAAGCCTGGAGCTGGAGGTCTCCTACGGTCTGCCCGAAGACTGGTCGGATCTGAATCTCGCCCTGGGTCAGGGAATCACTGGCTGGACTGCGCTGCACGGGCGCTCAATTGTCGTACCGGATGTGCGAGAAGAACCCCGCTACATCAATGTTCGTCCCAAGATACGCTCCGAAATGGCGGTTCCGATGGAGGACCGGGGCGTGATTATCGGCGTCGTCAATGTCGACAGCGAAACCGTGGACGCCTTCAGCGAGCATTCACTCAAAGTCCTTACCCTACTCACCAATGAGGCTTCCCGCAGTATCTCCCGGCTCTGGCTGATTCAGCAGCTCCGCACCAAAGCCAAACAGCTGGAATCACTGATTAATATGGCACAGCGACTGGTCGGTGAATTGGACTCGGATGAGATCCTCGACAGCCTTTCCCGCGAGGGCCGGGAACTACTCGACTGCCATAGCTGTGCGCTCTTCTTGCTGAACCCGGACAAAGAGGAACTGAAGCTGCATAAAATGTTTGGTCGCAACGGCCTGATTCAAGCCAATCAATCGATATTGATCAGTAATTCGGCTGTGAGTGCGGGGATCCACCGCAAGAAACAAATCGAGGTTACTGACCTGGCCTTTACCGAGGAAAATGATTTTCTGTATGTCATTCAGCGCGAGGGTCTCGTTTCGATGCTTTCGACCCCTGTCGTCTTCGGCAATGAAGTCATCGGGGTGCTGAATGCCTACACCAAGCACCGCCACCGCTTCAATGACGATGAGAAGAAGGTATTTGCAACCCTGGCGAGCCTGGGGGCCATCGCCATCCAGAATGCGCGCCTTTACTCCCGCGTCTTCGCCTCGGAAGAGACGCTCAGGCGCAATGAAAAACTGACGACGCTGGGCATGCTGGCAGCAGAGATTGCGCATGAGATACGCAACCCACTGACGGTGATTAAATTACTCTTCGATTCGCTGGATTTGGAGTTCCCGGATGCGGATGCGCGCCAGACGGACGTCACTTTGATCGGGGAAAAACTGGATCATCTGGAGGAAATTGTCGGACGTGTCCTGAGTTTCGGCCGCACCCGAGAGGGCATGCATAGCCGCCAAGACCTGAATCAACTGGTGCGGGACACCATCCGCCTGGTGCGCCTGAAGCTGTATCAGCAAAAAATCGAGCTCCAATTCCAACCCTACCCGCAGCCGGTTTTGGCCGAGATGAACAAAGGCCAAATCCAACAGGTGCTGCTCAACCTGATGCTCAATGCGACCCAAGCCATGCCCCAAGGTGGAACCATCCGTATCGAGACCAACCTGAGCGACGCCCATGCTGAGCTGACTGTCACTGACAGCGGGCCAGGCATCCGCCACGAATTAAAGAGCCAAATCTTTGAGTCATTCCTCACGGATCGCTCGGAAGGCACCGGCCTCGGACTCTCGATCAGCAAAAGAATCTTGCGCGGGCACCGCGGCGACATCGAACTCACTTTTTCCGAGCCCGGAAGAACTTGCTTCCGCATCTGGTTACCCAAGAGCCTATGATTTCAGAAAAACACGTGTGGATCTGGCCGGTCTTACTGGCAACGACTATTTTTACCCTTTCGGGAACCTCCAACATCGCGGTGCCGAGCGTCGAGACTCCCTTCCCGAAAGACAAACTTGCCCATTTTCTGGTGTTTGGCCTGCTCGCGACTGCGATCCTGCGGATCCCCTACTTGCGGGAACGCGGCTGGCGCGGCGTGATCATCGCGATCATTCTCACCAGCCTCTACGGTGGACTCGATGAGTGGCGCCAATCCTTTACCCCCGGCCGCTTCGTCGAATTTGCCGATTGGGTGGCCAACACCCTGGGTGCCATCGTCGCCGCCACCCTCTACCATCGCTTGCGCCCCTACCGCCAGCTGCTGGAGCACAAGGTCAGCCGCAAGTCTAAACAGGACTAGCCCGCATTGTTCACCAAATAGATAGCAATGAATTTATAGGGAATCCGGTGCGGGCAAGGATGGCAGATACGCTGGAGGACAGCGATTTTTCCCAGCTTCGTGAGTGATGTTCCGGCGGTTGTGGGCGCAAGTCCTGTGGTGATATGACTCGGGCGAAGGAGAGCTCTGGGGCGGTTCGCCAAGCAAGTCGCGATTTCGAAATCGTGGCTCCTTTCTTTCGGAAAGCTCCTACTTCTCTTTTATCAGGGCTATGGCCTTTTCGGCAAATCGTTGACCCAGCTCCTTGTAACCATCTTTATCGTAGTGAAGGTTATCACCTTTCATCGATAGATCGTCGGTGTCCACCCACGCTCCGCGTTCCGATGCTTCTGCTACCTGCACTTGCTGCTCGCGTACCAGCGTCCAGTGGGGGAAGCGCTTGTTCTCCATGTCCATGTCGCTGAGACGACCCATCACAAAATTCACATCATCACGACCAAGGTCTTTCTGCAACTGCTCGATCACTCCCATGAAGCTGGCGGCATAAACCTCACCATGTAATTCCCTTGCATCGCGCTCGCCCTGCATCCAGACAAAAGTGACTGATGCCAGTTTCTGTCCTTCGATGGCTGAGTTGACACTTTTCATCAAGCGATCGTAGAGGTCGCCCCATACTTTTTCGCCTCCTGCAATATTTCTGCCGGGTGCGGGTTTCCAATCTTTATACCACCGGCGGATCGGCATTCCGCCCCTGGCGATCTTCACTACAATCACCGCATCCTTACCAAATGCCGCTTCCACGGCCGGCGTGAAAGATTCCTGAGGCTTCAAGTCACGCATATTCGATTGCCCGGAAAGAATGAACAAATGTTTACCTTCTTCGGCATGGGCAATACCACTGATAAGGAGAGCAAATATAAAGGCTGATATCTTGGTTAATTGCATTTAAACGCATCAAAGAAAAGCTACTCATTTTTCTGCTGCTTTGCTTCCAAGACCGAGCGCAGCCGTTGCAGGTCGGCCTCAATGTTGCGGGTTAGTTCCATGAGTTCGGTTTCACTGAGGTCGGGCGTCGGCAGCTGATTCAGCTCGGTCATGGTTGAGACGATGATCCCGATAAACAGATTTAGAATGGTGAAGGTTGCGATGACGATGAAGGGCACGAAGAACAGCCAAGCCAGCGGGTAAACCTCCATCACCGGGCGAACGATCCCCATCGACCAGCTCTCCAGCGTCATCACCTGAAAGAGCGAATAAAAACTGGCACCGAGCGAGCCAAACCAATCCGGGAAACTCTCGCCAAACAGTTTCGTGGCCAAGACTGCGGCGACGTAAAAGAAGATCGCCATAATCATCACCACGCCCGACAAGCCGGGCACGGAATGAAAAAATGCGGCGACCACCCGGCGCAGCGCGGGGATGACGGTAAGCAAACGCAGCACCCGCAGGATCCGCAGCGAACGCAAGACCGCCCAGGGGCCCGCGCCCGGAGCGAGGGCAATCGCGACGACCAGAAAATCAAAGATATTCCACCCACTGCGGAAGAACAGCCCGCGATAGGCGAAGAATTTCAACGCCAACTCGACGACGAAAATCGCCAAACAAATCTTGTCCAAAGCAAAAAGAAACTGGCCTGCGGGCCCTGCCATCAGCTCGCGGTTCGTCTCCAGACCGAGAATGACGGCGTTAAACAGGATCACCCCCACGACAAACCACTGCACCCGGCTTGACTCGACAAACTCCGCCACCCGCAGCCGCGCTCGGCTCTGCGTGGCGGCCCGCACCCGATTCAACATCTCCCTATCACTCATGGCGCCAGCATGCTCAATGGCTGAGGGCTTAAAAGGAAAAATGTGGCCCACGTTCCCAAGCCCCTTGTCCTCGCCCGGCACGAACCACGCTCGGAGTGCTTGCTGAAGCAGCGCACGACTAGGATTTTTCACTCATTCTACCCTGCCCACTAGCAAATTCCTGGCAGTAAACAGTTGCGCCCCGAAAAAAGCCTGCTAGCTTCCAAGATGGCTCTGCTTGTCGGGAAAGGGCCGCGTCGGCAAGCAGGAATATTCAAAGGGCCCTTTTGTTATCGAAGATTAAAATGGATTCAATCAGCACATTCTTTCGCGGCCGATATGCCACCTGTCTGCTCATTGCCATTGCGTTTGGGCTGAGCGGCTCTGGTCAAGCGCAGGCACAACCGGACATGACCAAGGAACAGGTGAGACTGACGCCACACAAATGGAATCTGGGCCCCACCGGCATCCGTAGCTGGATGCCGTATTCAAGGGCCCGCGATGTAGCCTTTACCGAGAGAGTGCGCCAGATTCTGGTGATCGACGTGGCCGAGGGCTCGCCCGCCGACGGTCTTGTCCGTAAGGACGACGTGATTCTGGGCATTGACGGGCAGGCGTTTGATTCGGACGCCCGCATGGCATTCGGGCATGCCATCACCGAGGCCGAGCGCGAAGAGAATGGTGGCAAGCTCAACCTGCTGGTCTGGCGCGACGGCGCTACGCGCGAGGTGACTTTGCAGCTCAAGGTCCTGGGGTCCTACAGTGATACGTCCCCATGGGATTGCGAGAAGTCCCAGCGCATCGTCGAGGCCGGCCTCAAGCACGCAGCCGACAATCTGACCAACAATATTCCTGGCCGATTCAACGCTTTGGCGCTGCTGAAGTCCGGTCGTCCGGAATACGCAGACGTAGTCCGCAAGTATTTTCGCGAGCTCGGTCCTCCAGACCTTGAGCTCAGCTTGCAAGGCCGTGGGAGCGGCGACCTGGGCGGGGGATATGTCTCCTGGCACTGGGGCCATGCACTGATCGCGCTCGCTGAGTATCATCTGGCCACCGGCGACGATTACGTCCTCCCCGCCATAAAAACCCTCGCCGACACCATCGCCCGTGGCCAGAGCGCCTTCGGCACGTGGGGCCACGTCATGGCATTTACGCCCGAGTATTACCTCAAGGAAAACAACATTGGCCTGCTGGGAGGTTACGGTGCACTCAACAGCTCAGCCTTGACGCTGCACTACGGATTGGTGCTGGCGCAGAGGGCTGGTGCCGACAACGACAACATCCGCCGGGCGGTGGAGAAATCCAACGAGTTCTTCAAATTTTATGTCGGCAAGGGATCCATCCCTTACGGCGACCACGGCCCGTGGCACCGCCATTCGAACAATGGGAAAAATGCGCTCGCCGCGCTGATGTTCAATGCCCAGGGCGAGGACGAAGCGGCCCGCTACTTGGGACGGATGACGGTGGCATCCTATCATGAACGCGAGCATGGACACACCGGCCCTTACTTCAGCTTCGCCTGGGGGCCCCTCGGCGCTTACACTCTCGGCCAGGATGCCGTCGTTGAATTCCTCAAGCCCCAGCGCTGGTACTACGACCTGATCCGCCAGTGGGATGGCAGCTTCGAGTTTCATGGCCGGGGCACTTACACGAATTGGGATATGACCGGGGTATTTCTGCTCACCTACATGCTTTCCGAGGAGCCAAGGCTGGACATGACTGGCCGTAATCGCAACGAAGCGCTCACGCTGAGCGACGAGGAACTCCAGGCCACCATCGACGCGGGCAAGGGCTTTACGCTGCACGATGACGGTGAGACTTACTACGATGAGCGTTCGGTGGCAGAGCTCCTTAACGATCTGACCAGTTGGTCACCCACCCAGCGGGGGCGGGCTGCGGCGGCCCTCGGCAGGCGATCCGAGGTAGGTGTGGTCGGCCAGCTTCTCGAGATGCTCGAAAGTGACGACCTTGACACGCAGCTAGGTGCGGCGGAAGCAATCAAGGAACTGGGCTCAAAGGCCAGCGATGCCGCTCCACAACTCGAATCCATACTCAAAAACGCAGATGATATGTGGCTGCGAGTGCTGGCCACCGAGGCACTGGCGAATATGGGCGAAGCGGCCCACCCCGCAATCCCCATCATGCTCCGCGTGGCCAAGGAGGCTGATGATGATGACCCGCGACAAATGCTGCAGCGCTACGTGGCCCGGGCATTGTTCGGCACGATACTCGCATCTGGTGACATAAGCGCGCGCGACATCGACCGCCAAGAGCTTTTGGAAACGGTCGCGGCTGTCCTTACCAATCCGTCTGGCGACTTCCGGCGTTCTGTGCACACCGTTTACGAACAATTGGACTACGAGGAGCTACGACCGATCCTGCCTGCGATCCTCCTGGCCGTAATGGATCCCGGAGTCACCGGCATCATGTTTAGCGACCGAATCCGTCTGAAAGGACTGGACCTGCTGACCCGGAATCACGTCCGTGAAGCCTTGCCGCTCAGCCTGGATTTGATGGAGCCGGAGCGATGGAACTATCACTTTCGCTTCACCCGGCTAATGGATTATATTGAGCGCTATGAAGGGGCCGCCAAACCCCTGGTGCCCAAGTTGCGCGAGTTCCGCGACATTGACCACCAACGACAAACCGACGGGCGGGTCAAGCAAGTGAACGATCTGATTGAAAGTATTGAGCGTCATTACCAGGCGGGCAACATCCCCGAACTTCGGTCAATCATAGACGATCTGCCTGCTGACTATGAACACAGGCAAGAACGCGAGGAACACTTTCGGCAAATCATGCGCGAATTTAACATTGAGCCGATTTGAGGTCGTTTCAGCGGAGTGGGGCCGCACGATAGTATCATGTAATACTATCGTGCTTGCGCTCAGTCTTTGGTCGCCACTGCCAAGCAGTGTGGCATGGGTTCGGGAAGTGCGGAAACAGAAAAGTCAGTGAAGCCGCTTGCTTCGGCCCAAGACTTCAACTCCGCATCAGAGAAGACCCAACCATTTTCGGTCGTCAGTGCCATATTGACCGCGAACAAAGCGGAAAACTCCGGCTGGGTGTGGGTCGCATCGGTCATGATGTCCATCACATACACCTTGCCGCCCGGCTTCAGGGCCGCATGAGCCTTACGGAACAGCTTGCGAATGGCCGCGGGGGATTCCTGGTGGAGCATGCCAAAAAACAGGACGGCATCGTTCCCCCCGGGAAATGCAGTGCTATGGTAATCGCCCGGCAGGGTGGAGACGCGGTCGGATACGTCGCGCTCGGCGATCAGTTCCTCGGCCACCTTGACCACCCCGGGTAGATCCAGAACGGTGGAACTCAGGTCGGGGTAACGCTCGGCCAGCAAAACCGAGTAGGTGCCGGGGCCGCCACCCACATCGAGTATTCGGCTGCATCCGGCCAAGTCCAAATAAGGCAGCAACAATTGACCGATGCCCAGTGCCCGACCATGCATAGAGAGAACAAACGCGCGGGTGCGGGCCTCATCTTCGCCCAGATGCAACTCAGGTTTCTCTACTGGTGCACCGGATTTCATAAATTCGGGAAGTTTCCCCCAGGCATCGAAGACATCCCGGTTGTAGCGGATGGCGTGGCTCAGGTCACCCGGAGCACCGGGCACCAGAAAAGCGGATACGCACGGTGCGTTGCTGTAGGTCTCGCCCTCTTTTTTCAGTAAGTCCAACGCCACGCACGCGTCCAAAAGCAGACGTGCCGCACGAGCATCCAGCCCCGTATGGGCGGCGATGCTGGCAGAGTCCGCCGCCTTCAACTCAGCCAAAGCGGAGAAAACACCGCAGTCTGACGCAGTGAACAAGATCTGCGATTTATAAAACGCGTTGGCAATATCGATGATGTATTTGGGATCAGTCATTGGAACAATTCGAGCTATTTAGATATAGACTATTATTTGATAGTCAACGGGAACTGATCGGGTCAGAGTATCAACTAGAAAAGATGACTTTTTTGAAGACGGCTACAGATACCACCGAGCTCACCGCTGGCCCTGTCGACAATATCGCCGCGCTCTATCGATCCGCCGCGCGGTGCTGGGAAGCGATGCCCGCCTTTGCCCGGCGCACGGACAAGGCGCAGTGGGAGCCGCTTTCGTTCGCCGACCTGCTGCGGCGCGGGGAGGCGCTCGCCGCCGGACTGGTCGACCTCGGGGTGCCCTTTCAAGGCCACGTAGGGCTCTTTGCCGATAACCGGATGGAGTGGAGCCTGGCCGACTGCGCGGTCCAGTTATGCGGGGCAGTGGATGTGCCGCGCGGCACCGATGTGACCGACGGCGAACTGCGCTACATCATCGATCACGCCTCGATTGAAATTTGCATCGTAGCAAATAAAGCACTCTGGCAGCGAGTGCAGCAGGTGGCCAAAGTGCTGAACCGGCCGATTCGCTGTATTCTCTTCGACGCGCGCGAGGCTGGTGATTTCACAACGCTGGCGGAGCTGGAGGCGCGTGGCGCGGACCTGCTGGAGCGCGACAGCGAGCTACGCCAGGCGCTGGACGAGCGCGCCCGGCAGCTGACCGGAGACCACTTCTTTACGCTGATCTATACCTCGGGGACGACGGGCGATCCCAAGGGGGTGCCGCTCACCCATGCCAATGCTTGTTCGCAGTTACGCACGATTCCGATCCCGATCAGCTGGCGTGATCGGACGCTTTCCATCCTGCCCATTTGGCATGTTTATGAGCGTATCCTGGAGCTGATCACGCTGCACCGCGGCGCTTGCACCTACTATTCCAACATACGCAATTTTGCGGATGACCTGCTGGCGGTTGAGCCGACCTTTATGGCATCGGCCCCGCGCCTGTGGGAGACACTGCACGCGCGTATTCGCAAAACCATCGCCAAGGCGCATCCGGTGCGGCGGGGTCTCTTCCACATCGCGCTGTTCCTGAGTCGGCACTATCATACGGCACTCACCTGGCTGCGCGGCAATGAATTGCGCACGGC
>PXBU01000296.1 GCA_003566795.1 Puniceicoccaceae bacterium
CAATCTCTTGGAATGATTGTGACCGAAATCGTGGATGTGACTCCGGTCCCCCACAACGGTTGCCGCGCTCCAAAACGTCGTCGCGTCTAAGCTGACTCTGCCAGCCAGACGTATTTTCACAAGTTAGCAGATACAATAGAACCTAATTATGGCCCGTTACACAGGACCGACCACCCGCATCAACCGTCGCTTCAGTCAGGCAATCTTTGCCCCGACGAAAGCTTTCGAGCGTAAGCCGCACCCTCCCGGCCAACACGGCCCGCGTTTGCGCCGTAAGCTGAGCGAATACGCGATCGGCTTAAATGAAAAGCAGAAGCTGCGCTATATGTATGGGATGACGGAAAAGCAATTTCGTCTGACCTTTGAAAAGGCGAAAAACACCCGGGGGGTTACTGGTGAAATTTTCCTGCAGATGCTGGAACGCCGCTTGGATAGCGTGATCTATCGCTTGGGCTTTGCCAAGTCACGGGCGGCGGCACGTCAGTTCGTTGCCCACGGGCACATCGCAGTGAACGGCAAAAAGACGGATATTCCCAGCTTTATTGTGAAGGAGGGCGACGAGATTGAAGTGCGCGAGCGCAGTTCTTCCCGTCAGCTTGCGACGCGCTGTATGGAAGAGAGCCAGGCGCGCACGGTCCCCGAGTGGCTGAACCTGAATGCCGATGCACTCAAGGCGACAGTCAACCATCTTCCGTCAACTGACGAAACCGAAGATTCTATCAACGTCCAACTTATCGTTGAATACTACAGCCGCTAACGGGGAGTTACTCTCCGTCTGCTGTTTTCGCCATTCCGCTCAACCGTTAATTTAATATACAGCCATTATGCCTAAGCGCTTAGGAAAATTCGAACTTCCCAATCGTCTCGTAAAAGTCGAAGACACTGCGACCGATACTTTTGCCACCTTCCAGGCCGAGCCGTTTGAGACCGGCTACGGTCACACCATCGGGAACTCACTGCGGCGCGTGCTGCTCAGCTCGATTGAGGGTGCCTCCATTACCTCCATTAAAATCGACGGCGTTCAACATGAGTTTCAGAGTGTTGAAGGAATTGTCGAGGATGTGACCGACATCGTCCTGAACCTCAAAAAGGTTTTGATTGTCTCCGAATCCCGCGACCCGGCCACACTGCTGATCGACGTGAATCGGGAGGGCGTGGTCACCGCGGCTGATATCCAGGAAGATGCTAATTTTAAGGTCATCAACCCCGAACAGGTCATCTGCACGCTCGAAAAGAAGCAGCGCTTTTTGGCTGAGCTTGAGGTGCGCGTAGGTCGCGGCTACTGCACTGGTGAGGATAACAAAAAGACTGACCAGCCAATTGGCGTGATCCCCATCGATTCACTTTTTAGTCCGATCAAGTTGGTGAAGTATCACGTTGAGAATACGCGGGTCGGCCAGGAGATGGACTACGATAAGCTCATCCTGGAGGTCACGACCGACGCTCGTATCACTCCGGACGATGCCCTCAAACAAAGCGCCTCGATCCTAAAGCATCACCTCGATATTTTCGATGAGATTTCTCAGGACGACATCGAGTTTGAGAGTGAGAGCAAGGAAATCAGCGAAGAACAAAACCGCCTGCGTAAGCTGCTCAATATGAGCGTGAACGAAATCGAACTTTCGGTGCGGGCTGCAAATTGCTTGAACAACGCCAATATCACATCGGTGGGTGAGCTAGCGATGAAGTCGGAGCAAGAA
The DNA here is from genome assembly GCA_003566795.1 of Puniceicoccaceae bacterium. Lineage (GTDB taxonomy): Bacteria > Verrucomicrobiota > Verrucomicrobiia > Opitutales > Coraliomargaritaceae > Coraliomargarita_B. The sequence continues at coordinate 1,701 of PXBU01000296.1, forward strand.
ATGCTTAAATACCGCAACTTCGGTAAGAAGTCTCTCAACGAGATCAAGGATAAGCTTGAGCAACTCGGGCTTTCTCTCGGTATGAAGATCGACGAACGCCTGCTCGAAAAAATCAACGACCTCTAATCTATTTCATTCTAGAAAAATCCATTTAAATAATGCGTCACAGCAAAAGAAAACACAAACTCGGCGTTTCCGGGCCGCACCGATCAGCAATGATGGGTAACCTCGCCGTTGCGCTCATCACTCATGGACGCATCGAGACCACTCTGGCCAAGGCCAAGGCGTTGCGTCCCTTTATCGAGAAGATTGTCACCCTGGCGAAAAAAGCAGAGAAGGCCAATGACGCCGCCCGTAAGCTGCACTTCCGTCGTCTTGCGATTGCGCGCGTTCGCGATAAGCAGGCGGTCGCACAACTGTTCGACGAGCGCGTCACTGAATTCGTCGATCGCCCGGGTGGTTACACTCGAATCTACAAAATTGGCCAGCGGATCGGTGATGCCGCTGAGATGGCGCTGATCGAGTTCATCGATGGCAGCGACGAAGGCTACGAAGGCCCGAAAAAGAAGGCGGCCAAAAAGTCCGCCAAAAAAGCGGCCAAGAAGAAGGCGGCCAAGAAAGCGGTCGCTGCTGAGGATGCGCCTGCGGACGAGGAGGAGGATGCCGCCAAGCCCGCTGCTGCTGAGGCCGCCGAGGAAAGCAGTGAACCTGCTGCCGCACCTGAGCCTAAGGAGGAGGATGCTGCTGGTTCTAAAGACGCTGCCGCCTCACCTGGGGAGGATGCTGCTGGTTCCAAAGACGCTGCCGCCGAACCGAAAAAAGACGCTTAAGCAGGCCCTAATCTCACGCTGCCATCCATTAGCTGAAAATCTAACTGCCAACTTAAAGATTGACTGGTCTCAGTGCACCAGCACTTTGAGCCCTTTCACAAATTTCAACCATTATTCCTATGTCACTTGAAGTAAAAATTCGTAAAGGCGAGCCCATGGAGCGCGCTCTCCGGCGTCTAAAAAAGCGTCTCGACCGCGAAGGTGTTATTCACGATGTGCGCGCAAAGCGTTATTTCGTGAAGCCCGCTCAGGCCAGACGGCGTAAGAAGAAAGAGCTCGATTTTAATAATATGCTGCGGGTTCGCTATTCGAAAATGTAGGGTTTTATTCCGAGTAGTGCGTTGGCACTTGCTCTTTAAGAGTCCCGGGCCGCACGCATGTGCCCCCGGGATTTTTTATTTTATGACTGATATCGCAGATCGACTCTCGCTTTCCTCATGCTGGTGTTCAGCCCGCCACCAGGATGGTTATGAGATGGTCACCGAGATGCGCGACCTTGGGTTTAAGCGCATCGAACTGAGTCATGGTATTCGAATTTCCCTGGTGCCAGGTATTCTCCGGGCAGTCGAGGAGGGATTGATCGAGGTGTCGTCAGTGCACAATTTCTGTCCGCTCCCGAATATGGTGCAACATGCGGCACCGAATCTTTATCAGCCCTCATCATCAGATGTGCGGGAACGGGAACTCTGGTTGAGATACTCGTTGCAGACCCTTGACTTCGCGGTGAAAGTCGGCGCACCACGGGTGGTGATGCACTCCGGCAGCGTTCATTATTTTTTCTCATCGCCGGAATCTCGCTTGGAGCGCTGGATTGATAAGAATGAATTGAAGGTGACTGAGCTGAGGGAGCACGCTGTCTTTCGCCGACGATGTGAAAAGGTTTTGAAAAGAATTCGTCGCTCGGCGAAATCCTCACTCAAGCGGATCGGCGAAGCCTATGAGAAGCTCATTCCGGCCGTGCAGGAGTGCGGACTCCAACTCGGTGTGGAAAACCGCGAGGGTATGGAAGAGTTGCCGCTGGATGCGGATCTCGGTTCCTTCCTCGAGGGTTTTGGGCCGGAGGCTCCGCTTGGTTATTGGCATGATTGTGGCCACGCTCAGTTGAAGCAACAGTTCGGTATCCTCGAACATGCCGAGCATCTCGAAAAACTAGCACCCCGCCTCTTGGGCTTTCATTTCCATGATGTCAGCGAAGGGGGAAAGGACCACCAAGTGCCGGGGACGGGGGTGATCGATTTTAAGATGATCGCCAATTTTGTGCGCCCTGAGCATACTTTGATTCTGGAGCTAAGCCCAGCCCTGAGCTCGGATCAAGTCCGGCAGTCCAGGGACTATATGCTGGATCTGCTAAGCTGAGCCTTGCGGTGGCGCACGCGTTCTACCTCGACCACGCAAACAGCGTCTTCAATAAGATAAAGAACTCGGTGAGATGCGGCACCGATACAGCGCCAATGACTTCCGAATTGTGACTACCGACTTCAGGGATCTAGTCCATTTTTTACGAGGCTTTGGATATGAGAGGAAACCGTTCAGGTTCTTCGAGTGACGCAACATCCAGATCAACATCCAACTCGTTCCAGAATAGGTGATGTCCGTGCAATAACGATACGTTAAAAATTTGATCCACCTTGGCTTCCTTAAACCATGGGTAGGCCTCAAAATCCAAAAAGTATTCCCTTCCTTCTACGAGCAACCAGAAGCCATGGGGTGATACGCCTTGAACTTCAACGCTACCGGGTGCTTCCAAAGTGCCTGTTCCATTCTTTTCTGATTTCATTTTCTTTCTCCATAATTTGGGTCATCGGCTGGGATTAACCGCAGAGTGCGCTGAGGACGCTGAGGTCTCGCCGAGTCGGGTTCTTTTCTCTCCTTACAGTTCTCCGCGCTCTCGACCTCTGCGGTTCAAAAAACCCCCTTCTTCTTTCACGCATATCAGTGTTTATTAGTGTATTCCCTAGCTAGAATGCAGGTAGCTCAAACGCTGGCAAGCTTATCCGTATGATGACTACTGTATCCTTCCCCAACTGGTCGGACGCCTTGGCGGCAGCGGATTTGCCGGACAAGGCGCGTGGTCGTCATCGTATTATCATCTATATTTTGTGAATTGGCATTGGTGCTTACAGGAACCCGGCGGTGACGCTGGCTTGGCTGCTTTTGAGGCCCGCGACGTTGCCTTGGTAGAGAAGTTGGCCGCCGGCTTGGCCGCCATCGGGGCCGATCTCGACGACGTAGTCCGCGTTTTGGATCAGGTTGAGGTCGTGCTCGATCACGACGACGGTGTGCCCTTTATCCACCAGTCGTTGGAGTAGTTCGGTCAGGCGTTCGACATCGGCGAGGTGCAGGCCGATGGTGGGTTCTTCCAGGATGTAGAGGTTACCCTGGCCCTGGTTATACTGGCGCTCCTTGAAGCTGGGCTGGCCCTTGGCGAGCTCACCGACCAGCTTCATGCGCTGGGCCTCCCCGCCGGAAAGTGTGGGGGAGTATTGCCCGAGGTTGATGTAGCCGAGGCCGGTCTCGACCATCAGCTGCATCAGGCTGCTGAGCTGGGTGTGAAAGCTGAAGAATTCAGCCGCTTCCTCAAAACTCATCTCCAGCACATCAGCGATGCTCTTGCCGTGCCAGCGCAGCTCGTCGAGCTCGCTGCCGTAGCGGCGGCCATGGCAGTCCTCGCAGGTGATGTAGGTGTCCGGCATAAAGTTCATCTCCAGTTTGAGGCGGCCCGCACCTTTGCAGGTTTCACAGCGGCCGCCCTTGGTGTTGAAGGAGAAGGTGCCCGCGTTGTAGCCACGCATGTTGGCCTCGGGGAGCTGGGCGAAAATCTCACGAATGATGTCGAAGGCACCGATGTAGGTGGCCGGGGTGGAGCGCGGTGTTTTGCCGATCGGGCTCTGATCGACCTCGATCACTTTGCGAATGCTGTCGCCATTCGAAAGCGATCGGAACGCAGCGGGTCCAGTTCTTCGCTTATTCGAAGTTCGACGTTGGACGTTGGACGTTCGAAGTTCCCTCCCGCCCAGGTCTTTGGGCTTCAGTTGTGGTTGTTTGGTATCGATGGCGCTTTGGACCAGCGGCCCCAGCAAGTCACGGATGAGCGTGGACTTGCCGGCACCGGACACGCCACAGACGACGGTGAGCCGATTCTTCGGGAGGTGCAGGTCAAAGCCCGCGAGATTACGCAGGGCGGCACCCCTTAATACGAGCCAGTGCTGGTTGTCCTGCTTTTTGCGCGGGCTCCATGGGACCGGCAGCTCGCGGTAATGACCCCGGAGTGGATGCGACATGCCCTGCCGCAGATATTTGCCGGTGAGGGAGGCCTTGTTTTTGCGAAGCTGGGCGAGGGTACCGCTGGCGACGATCTCGCCGCCGTGGATCCCGGCAGCGGGGCCGAGGTCGATGATCTTGTCGGCGTGTTGCATGGTGTCCGCGTCGTGTTCGACCACCACCAGGGTGTTGCCGCGGTCCCGTAGCTGCTCCAGCGATTGAATGAGCCGGGCGTTGTCGCGGGCGTGGAGTCCGATGGAGGGCTCGTCGAGGACATAGAGCACACCAGAGAGATTGGAGCCGAGTTGCGCCGCCAGGCGGATGCGCTGGGCCTCGCCGCCCGAGAGCGTGGCGGTGGCGCGGTTGAGTTGCAGGTAGCCGAGGCCGACGCGGTCCATAAAGCGCATGCGCTCCTCGATCTCCGGCAGCAGCTCGGCGAGAATCGGCCGGGTGCGGGCGGTGGTTTTGACCGCTTGGAGCACGGTCAGCAGCTGACCTGGGGTGAGTGCGAGCAATTGCGGCAGGGAGACGGCGGGGGCATCCGCCGAGCTGCCGTGCGCGTCCGCGAGGGAACACGCCGTGCGGTTGGACTTCTTGAGCGGTAGTTTCACCGCGCGGCTGACCGGGTTGAGTCGGGCACCAGCGCAATCCGGGCATAGGCTGCCGTCCTCAAAATCGCTGGGGTCGAGATGGCCGATACGGCTATCCTCTTCGGCTGCCATCCAATCAAAAATCTGGCCGTAGCCCCGGCAGGTCGGACACCAGCCGCGGGGGCTGTTCCAGGAGAAGTGCTTGGGGTCGAGCTCGGGAAAGGCCTCGCCGGTGGTCGGGTCGGTGCGCTGGGTGGAGAGCCAGCTCAATACTTCGCCTTGTGGGCTGAGGAGCAGGGCGCTGCCCTTGCCGTATCTCAAGGCATCTTTGAGGCAGTGGGAAATGACGGATGACTGATGACGGGTCGCTAATTCGGCGATCACCAGGTCGATGTCGTGTTCGCGGTAGCGGTCGAGCTTTTGGAACTGGTCGAGTGGGACCATGGCACCGTCGATACGCAGCAGCTGGTAGCCGTGGTCGCGGGCCCAGTTGGCGAGTGGTTCGTGGTGGCCCTTGCGTCCGCGCAGCAGCGGCGCGGCCAGGTAGAGCCGCTCAAAGCTGGAGCGGCCCACTTTGAACTTCGTTTTGGTGGACTGATAATCCTGCAGTAGTCGCTGGAGGCGTTGTTGCAGCACTTGCGGGGCCTGAGTCACCACCGGTTCGCCCGAAACAGGTGAGTGCTGCACGCCGATGCGGGCGAAGAGCAGGCGCAGGTATTGGGCCACCTCGGTGATGGTGGCGACGGTGGACTTGCGCGTGCCCCGGGTGACGCGTTGCTCGATGGCGACAGTCGGGGCGATGCCGTGCAGCTCGTCGACATCCGCCCGCGGCATTTGCTCGACGAACTGGCGGGCGTAGGCCGACATGCTCTCCATGAAGCGACGCTGGCCCTCGGCAAAGATGATGTCGAACGCCAGCGAGGACTTGCCCGAGCCCGAAACACCCGTGACTACGGTGATGGCCTGATGCGGGATTTCGGTGGAAATGTTTTTCAGGTTGTGCTCGCGCGCGCCGAGGATGCGTAGGGTGTTGTTGGTTGTTAGTTGCGAGTTGTTGGTCGTTTGCTGGTAAGGGAGCGGGTCTTCGGCGGCGGCAAGATGTGGACTATCCGTTAGGCCCTCGGCGTCCGGGACCGCCGCATCATTCGACGTTCGATGTTGAACGTTGGACGTTCGATGTTCCCCCGCTCGATGCGCTTGGGTCCCGCTCCCGCGGGGTTCGCCCAGCGCTTGGGCGAGATAACTCGCGGTCTCGCACTGCGTCCCGGCGATCGCCTCCGGTGTGCCTTCCACGATGACTTGGCCGCCCTGTTCACCCGCTGCCGGGCCCATCTCGACGATCCAGTCGGCGACTTTGAGCAGGTCGAGGTTGTGCTCGATCACGATCAAGGAGTGTCCGGCATCGACCAGACTTTGCAGCACCTGGATGAGACGCTTCACATCGGCCCGGTGCAGTCCGGTGGTGGGCTCGTCGATCAGAATGAGCGCGTGGGGCGTGTGGCTGGTCGCGGGGGAACTACCCCGCGCGTTGGGCACCCCTCCTTGGGAAGGCGGGGAGTTATAAAGTTGCCCGTCGGTTTGGCTTACGGGGCCGTTCTTTACGGTGCAGCTCACGGCGGAGTCGGCCCCCTTTTCATACTTGGGCCGGGTAGCCACCCGGCCCAAGTATCGCACCAGCTTAAGCCGCTGGGATTCGCCGCCGGAGAGGGTGTTGAGCGGCTGGCCGAGTTTGAGGTAGCCGAGGCCGACATCGACCAGCGGTTGCAAGGCGCGCACGATCTTAGGGTGGTCGCCGAAGAAGAGCACCGCCTCGGCCACATCCAGTTCGAGGATGGCGGCGATGCTGCGTCCGTTGAATTCTATCTCCAACACTTCATTTTTGAAGCGCTTGCCCGCGCAGGCCTCACAGGGCACGAAGAGGTCGGAGACGAACTGCATTTCAATCCGCTCGTAGCCCAGGCCGGAGCAGGTCGAGCAACGGCCGTCGCCACCATTGAAGGAGAAGTGCCCCGGCTGCATGCCCGCGGCTTGCGCGGCATCAAGCTGGGCAAATTGCTTGCGAATCTCATCCCAGGCCTTGGTGAAGAGGGCCGGGTTGGAGCGCGGCGTCTTACTGACCGGGCTTTGGTCGATCAGCACGATCTCGGAGAGTGGCAGGGTGGACTCGATGTCTTTAATCGCGGCTGGTTCGTCAGCGACCTGGCCCTTTTGCGCCAACAGATTTTGGTAGATGACGTTATTGAGCAGGGTGCTTTTGCCCGAGCCGGAGACTCCGCTGAAGCAGACCAGCTGTTGCTGCGGAATATGCAGGTCAAGATCGCGGATGTTGTGCTTGCTGGCGCCGTAGATCGAGAGCAGCGGGCCCTTGGGTTTTCCACGGCCGGATTTCGAACGGCGGGCTGCGGTGCGGCGCTGCTCCGGCACTTCGATCTGCTCCCTTCCGGAAAGAAAGCGCCCGGTCGGTGTATCGGATTGAAGGATACGCTGGAAGTTACCCTGGAAAGTGAGCTGGCCGCCTTCGTTGCCGGGCAGGGGGCCGATCTCGATCAAATGATCAGCTGCGCGCATGATGGCCTCGTCGTGCTCCACCACCACCACGGTATTGCCCAGCCGGGTGAGGCGTTGGAGGATGGTGATGAGCCGGTCCATGTCGCGGGAGTGCAAACCGACCGAGGGCTCGTCCAGGACGAAGAGCGTATCCGTGAGCGCCGAACCCAGGCAGGAGGTGAGGTTGACCCGCATCGTCTCGCCGCCCGAGAGGGTGCGCGAGCTGCGGTCGAGGTGGAGGTAGCCGAGTCCGACTTGATCGAGGTAGCCGAGCCGGGTGAGGATGCCGGTCAGGGCGGTGTTTTTTTCAGAGGACAGAGGACGCAGGTCAGAGGACAGAATGTGGAGCAGCTCATCGACGCTCTTTTGATAGAGGTCAGGCAGGGTGTGGCCGCGCCATTTCCAATTAAGGGCTGCCGGTTGGAGGCGCGCTCCTTTGCAATCCGGGCAGAGGTGATAGCTGCGGAATTTGGAGAGAAAGACGCGGACGTGCATCCGGTAGATCTTGCTTTCCAGCCAGTCAAAGAAGCGGCGCACGCCATACCAGTGGTTTTGATAATCGTTGTGATCGAAGTCCGGCTCGCCATGCAGGATAAAATCTTTTTCGCGCTGGCTGAGTTCCCGGTAGGGGGTGTGGGTGCGGACGCGGTGTTTTTTGGCAGCACGCTGGAGGTCACGCAGGCTCTCGCTGTAGACCTCGCCCTGAAAGGCGCGAATGGCGCCCTCGTCAATGGAGAGGCTTTCGTCCGGGATGACGAGCCGGTCGTCGATCTCGATCACGCGGCCAAAGCCCCGGCAGGTCGGGCAGGCGCCGATGGGGGAGTTGAAGGAGAAGAGGGCCGGGGAGGCCGGGCGAAAGGTCTCGCCGGTGACCGGTGAGTGCAGTCCCTGCGTGAATTCAGTCAGCGCCTGCGCTTGCGTGTTGAAAATGTGAATACGCCCCTGGCCGAAGTTGCAGGCTTGCTGGGCGGCTTCGATAAAGCGTGAGCGCCCCTGCGGCGTAATTTTCAAGCGGTCTTGAATGACATACAGGGTGTCCTTGGCTTTAAGGGTGGAGGCTTTGACCGCTTCGAGGCGCACCACGCTGTTTTGATGAATCACGCGGGTGTAGCCCTGCCCGCTGAGTGGTTGCAGCACTTCGGTCCATTTGAGCTTGCCCGGTTTGGTCGCCGCGAAGCAGACCAACAGCGACTCGCCCGGGTATTGCTGCTGGAGCGTTTTCCAAATGCTCTGCGGATTATCATCGCGGATAGCCTCGCCGCTGGCCGGGTCGTAGAGGGTAGCGGCATTGGCGAACCAGACTTTGAAGTAGTCGCAGAGTTCGGTGATGGTGCCCACCGTCGAGCGGGAGGTTTTGACGGTGTTGGACTGCTGGATGGCGATGGAGGGGCGGATGTTTTCCGCGCTGTCCAGGTCCGGACGGTCCAGCAGCTCCATGAACTGGCGGGTGTAGGGCGAGAAAGTCTCGACGTAGCGACGCTGCCCCTCGGCGTGGAGTGTTTGAAAGACCAGTGAGGACTTGCCCGCACCACTCAGGCCAGTGACCACGGTCAACTTGCCGATCGGCAAATCGAGATCGAAACCTTTCAGATTGTTCTGGCGGACGCCGCGTAGGCGAATGTGGTCTTTTCGAGAGGACATGAAGCCCGGAATCTTGAGCAGGGAGATGCCAAGGTCCAACCCCGGAGGCATTTATTTTGAATTTTGCGGACGAGGTTTACGTAGTCGGAGTGATTCATCCTCCGACCGAATGTGCAGGCGGTAAACAGCCCGACTACCGCCCTTCGACCCGGAAAAGCGTGCCGCCGAGGTTACGCGGCCTCCGTTCGCTTTGGGTGCTTTCCCCATCGGCGACTATTTGGCCGTCTTCGAAGAAGGCGGGTTTCTGGAGCCAGTGTTGTTTGAGGGCCTGGTGCAGGGCCAACAATTCGCTGCGGCTGGCGACGCGGAACTCGATGGTGTGGGCGTGGGTCGCCAGCGGGTATTCTTTGACCACCGTCTGACCGGTGAGGGCCTCGGCGGCCTCGGCAGTCCGGTCAGCTGCGGCATCCATTTGAGCGGGCACCCGTGGGCGGAGGATGGAGGAGGGCAGGCCGGCGGCCTCGGCGGTGTCGCGGACCGCGTCGCTGAGTTCAGCCGGGCCGAGTGGACGGCTGTGGTAGATGCGGAGCAGGGCGGGGCCGCTGGTGACGACGTTGACTTCGAGCACGCGGA
>PXBU01000144.1 GCA_003566795.1 Puniceicoccaceae bacterium
CAATTACTGCTTCGAGTGCACTTAACTTGAGGGGTTTAGGCAAATACCCATCCATACCGGCAGATAAGCAACGTTCTTCATCTCCCAGCATGGCGTTGGCGGTTAATGCAACTATTTTAATCTCTTTGACTGCGTCACCAGCCGCGCCCTTGCGTATGGCTGAAGTTGCTTCCAATCCATCCATGACCGGCATTTGTAAGTCCATAATGACCAAATCAGCGGGTTTTTCCCGCAGCAAAGCCAACAGCTCCGCACCGTTTCCAACGGATTCAGACTGCATGCCCAATCGCTGGAGCATGAGCGTAATCACTCGTTGATTGGCGCGGTTGTCTTCAGCTATCAGCGTCCTGATCCTCGATTTGTCGATGCTGGCAGGTTTTTCCGGGCTGGCGACTTCCGAGACATCACCACCTTCGTTTGTTCCGACTCGTAGGCGGGTGTAAAAACTTGACCCCTCCCCCGGCAAACTGGTTGCCCATACCTTTCCTCCCATCGCTTCGGCTAATCGCTTGCAGATCGCCAAGCCAAGTCCGGTGCCACCATATTTCCGCGTTGTCGAGGCATCCCCCTGAGAAAATGGCTTGAACAGCGTTTTAAGCTGTTCGCGCTCGATACCAACACCGGTGTCACGCACTTCAAACTCAATTTCGACTGCGCCGGTGTCGTCCGCCTCCGAATGGAGCATTATGGCAAGTGTTACGGTGCCTTCTGCAGTGAACTTGATTGCGTTTGACAAGAGATTGGTCAAAATCTGCCGGATTCGCATCTCATCCCCGGTGATTCTACGCGGGACATCCTCTGCGATATCAATTTCGAGCTGCACTCCTTTCTCAGCTGCCTGGTTGAAAAACATAGCACTTAGCTCACGCAGCAGCCGCACCAAATTGAATTCCCGCAACTCCAAAGAAAGGTTGCCGGTCTCGATTTTCGAAAAATCGAGGATATCATTGATCAGGGCCATCAAGGTCTCGCTGCTGGCGCGAATCGTCTGCGTATAATCGAGTTGTTCCGCATCCAAGCTGGTATCCGAGAGCATCTCAATAAACCCGACGATTCCATTCAGCGGGGTGCGAATCTCATGGCTCATTGTCGCAAGGAATTCACTTTTAGCCTGATTGGCAAAATCAGCCTCTCGCGCCGACTGGCGAGCCTGTTCAAGCACTTCGTTCAAGCGAGCATTGACTTTTTCCAGCTCATCGCGCGCCTGATCGGCATCCTCCATCATGCTGAGGGCAATCTTACGCCCCGCTTTTAATTCATTGGCACTTTTCGTCAAATCAGCATTCGCAGACACCAGCTCTTTCTCCGCCCGCCGCCAACGTTGCTCCGTTTCACTCCGCTCCCGCAAAACCAGCCGCAGGGTATTCATCACCTTATCAAATTCCTTCAAATCAAACGATTGGGCCATCAAGGTCGAACCACCGGCATTACTGGCAGCAAGCTGTTCATCCAGCAGGTTGATATTCGTTTGGATAGTGTTGATCAAACAGCGAGCGGCCAAGAGGGGCAGCGCGAGCCCCAATGCCAAGAGCGAGGATGCCAATATTAAGCTCCGAGTGAACTCGCTTTTGAGGGCATTCAAACGTTCACTCCGCATCAACTCGATATCGTCAATACGCGCGGCCGGATCGATACCAAAGCTCTGCACCATGACATTCAACTGATTCGTTATTTGTATTTGCTCCAGCAAATAGTCCGAGGTTCTCTCCGAAACATACCAGGTAAACATGCCCAAAACAATCAGCCAGGCAGGGCAGGCGGCATAGAGATGGACGGCACGAGCCAAACTGCGCTTGGAATTAGTCAACATGCCTCCTGGATTTAAGAAAATCTTTGCTGTTCGACTCATGCTCTTTTGTTGACTGGTCAATTTGGTAGCGAGGTGCTTCCCCCGCAGCTTTCAAGGCGTTGTTCACTTCTTCCTTCAACTCTAAAATCCGCGTTTCCCGGCGATACATCCCCCGGCGAAACCGCTCCAGGTCTTTGGCACCCGGTGCAAGCGGATTATCGCCCTCCTCCTCTGCCTGCACCTGCGAGACAATAAAAGAAGCCTCCACCATATGCGTTTGCTGACAATAGACGGCAGTCATCTCAATTTCCAACGGAAATCCCCGCCAGTCTTCAACGGTTAAACAATGCACAAATCCAGAATGGGCTCCACGCTGTGCCTTGGTAACGACGGCTTCGATACTGGACGGGGCCACCCGCAGCAATTCGGGTAGTGGCTTGGCACTTACTGTCAAATCCGCAGGAATACGTAGTGCATGTAGAAAGCCCGGACTTACTTTTCCCACCCACAGTGTGCCCGCATCGAAATAAGCCAAACAAGCCAGAGAATTATCGTAATAGTCGCGGATTCGATTTTCCAGGAGCTCAATCTCATTACTATATCGATGACTCAAATGTTTTAAGGAATTCGCCAACGAACGCTCCCGGCAAATGAAAGCTCCGATCGTGAGTGCGCTTAAAACAGCGATCACTACCGTCTCCATCTGAGGCAAACCAACGGCTGACAGCGTAAAAAAAGCCACGACCCCAGAAAAAAATCCGGTCGCAATGCCTGGAATAAGACAACCATCTGCCTGCTGCTGGCTATTTTTTTGATACATTGATGCAAATTTTGAATTTTGCTTGCTCAAGTTTATATAATTTGAACTCACTCAAAACCTATTCTGGATGAAAACGTATCGTCGGTATTTCCATTTATAGGCGAAGCAGCTCAGCATCACTCCACAGCTGGTCGAGCTTGTAATAGTCGCGCACACCCTCCGTCTGCAAGTGCACCATAAAGTCGAAGGCATCCACGACCAGCCACCCACTGCCGACTTCACGGTCTTGCCCGATCAATTCCACCCCGGCCTCCTTGAGCGCGGCATCCAGCGCGCTCTTGAGCGCCTTGACATGCGGCTCGGAGGTCGCCGTGGCCAGAATCAGGAAATCAGTGATCGACGATTTACCTCTGACATCCAGCACTTTAATCGCCTCGCCTTTCTTGTCTTCCAGCGCGGCCAGGGCGCAGCGCATCTCGGCTAGAGTCGTATCGGCTATAGAATTATTCTTTTTTGACATAATCAACAGAGTTTAAACATACAGTCCCTGCTCCCGAATGAAAGCCTGAACTGCCTCCGGCAAAATCGCATCACAGCATGCTCCCTGTGCAATACGCTCCCGCACCATACTGCTACTCCACTCCATCAAAGGTGCCTCAATCCGCATCCAATCGAGCCCGGGGATCGGGGGAGCCGCAGCGACGTGGCCGGGGCGTGCCACTACCAGAAATTTAACCAACTGCACCAGCTCAGCCACCGCATGCCATCGGTCTAGTTGCTCCAATTGATCACTCCCAATGATCCAGCATAGCTCGGCCGCCGATTCCCGCTGTTTAAACTTCCGCACCGTCTCGACCGTATAACTCACCCCACCACGCCTGAGTTCCGAATCGTCAATCACGAAGCCTTCCTCCTCCGCAAGCGCACGTTTGAGCATCTCGACGCGGTCGGCATCGCTGGCAAGCGGAGCGTGACCTTTCAATGGCGACTGCGCTGCCGGAATAAAAACGACCTCTTTCAGCGAGGCCTGATCACGCGCCGCGCACGCCACCGCCAAATGTGCCCGATGCACCGGGTCGAAGGCCCCGCCATAAAGTGCGATTCGTGGCTGCTTGATTGCTTGATATTGGTCGGTCTTCATTCAGGTTTAGGTTTTCAGAAGCCCACTACAAATGCAAACCAAGTTAGACCACTTAAAACATCAGCCTCTCGGCGATGCGCTGGAGCGACTGCTCCACTCTGAGGATGCACGTGGGCCCTCAATCGGAGAGACCACCCAGGCTGTGGGAGAGAAAGGTTTCGGCTTAATCCTGATGGTGTTGTCGCTGCCCAGTGCCCTACCCGTACCCGCCCCGGGCTACAGCACACCGTTCGGCATCGTGATTGGACTCATCGCCCTCCAAATGATACTGGGGCGCCAGACGCTCTGGATTCCGGCCAGGCTCCAACGCATCCGCATCAAGCCATCCCTCGCCAAGTCCATGCTGGGCACTGCTACCCGCGCACTCAAAAAGATCGAACGTTGGATTCGCCCCCGGCAGCGCTGGATTCGCTCACGGCCCGGACAAGCCGGGCTTGCCAGCGTCATTCTGATCATGGCCTGCCTGATGATGCTGCCGATCCCCCTCACGAACAGCTTCCCCGCAGTCGTCATCTTTCTAATTGGCCTCGGACTCTCGGAAGAGGATGGCTTACTCGCGGTGGGTGCTTTCGGGATTGGCTTACTGGCGGTTGCCCTCTACGCCGGAGTCATTTATATTCTGATTCAGCAAGGCCCGGACGCCCTGGACGCGATCAAGGACTGGGTTAAAGCCCGTCTGGGCATGAGCTGAGCCGAGGCTGAAAAAACGACGAGTCATCTGGGACGGATCTGGAGTGCCTTAAAGTTATTTTCGAGCCGGACATCCTGATTCAAGTCTTCCGGCACAACCGTGGCCACGATATCGAGTGCTCGATTACTGGCATGCGAGGGCACTTGGACGTAGACTTTACGGGTCGTCGTTGCACCGGGCCCCAAAGTGCCGACAGTGAAGCGGATCGGCTCGCCATCATTTACGAAAACTTCCAGTTGTGCCTGATTCAACCACTCCGTGCCGCGATTCTGCACCGTTACTTCAACCGGCATATTCGTGCCGGGCAATGCCTCCGAGCTCAGATGGATTCCCGCCAGCGCGACATCGATAATTCCTGGCGTGTCACGTTCGCGCAGGCGGTCCCAATCCAGGACTCCACCGCCGTAGGCAGGGTCCGGACCCGGTGCCCCCGAGTCGTTAAGGTGACGCCGCATGAGGGCCACCGCATCACTGGCCGACAGCGCTGCTTCGCCGGACATCAGCGAGGCCAATGTGCCACTAACGAAGGGAGCGGCAGCGGAGGTGCCGGAAAAATACATACTGCCCTCATCTTCCTTGGCGGCCAGGACACCCACCCCGGGAGCAGCAAAATCAATCTGATTCGACTGATTGGGAAAGACTGCATGGCTGCCGTTGGCATCCACGGCAGTCACCGACAGCACCTGGTCGTAAGCGGCCGGATAAGGCATCCGATCATAGCCGTCGTTACCCGCCGCCGCCACCAGCAGCACCCCGTTTTGATGGGCGTAATCCACCGCTTGGCGCAGCACTGGTGAATCCTGATACACCCCCAGACTCAGGTTGATGATGTCCACCCCCCGATCCACGGCCTGCACGATCCCCTCGGCGACATGGAAACTACTCCCCAGTCCAGCCTCATCCAGCACCCGCAAGACCACCAAATCCGAATGAGGCGCAATCCCCTCCTTGCCAGCAATGATGGAGGCGACCGACGTGCCATGGTCGGCACCAGCCCCGGCCACGCCGCCCCCCGTCAAATCAATTTGCTCAACAGACAGATCATCGAACTGAGAATGCAAGTGCATACCTGAATCCAGGATTCCAATGGTTACACCCGATCCATCACCCTGGAGTACACCTCCGACGATGGAGCGCGCCGACAGCCCATAGCCACGCAATGTCGCCAGCAACTCGGGATCAAGCTCGACTGGTGGCAAGGGGCGTTCCACCTCGTGAGCGTAACTGATCTGCGCACCGTGGCGACTCAAGTCGACCGTGCGCAGTGCCTGTTGGGGGATGCGGACCGCCATCAACTGGTCAATTTGGCTGAGCGGTTCATGGCCCGCAGCCTTCAAGGCGGCCAGGTATGCCCGGTAGTCTGCTATGTTGGTAAAATGGATGACATACTCCCCGGCTATCGCACCTGGGGGAAACTCCGGCAATACCTCGGCGGCGGATTCGGCCTCCACTGCCGATGGGTGGGAGACTGCTTGCCTTGCTGCGTCTGGCTCATCCGGGGCCGCCGGTGCCGCCGGTGCCGCCAGCTCCACTGGATGCCGGTTCGATAGATAGAAGCCAATCGCGCCCCCAATTATGACGAGCGCTGCTAAAACAAAATAAAACCTGGGGACTCTCATCGATGATTAATCTAGACTCGGTTCAATTTAGAGCAACCGTCTAATGTAAATATGAGCGAGCTGGAAATAATCGACTGGGGCCGCACCCGCTACGCCGAGGCTTTTGACCAACAAAAGGCCCGTGTGGCCGCCCGCAAAGCCGGACGCTGCAGCGATGCACTCATTTTCACGGAGCACGAACCAGTTTATACCATGGGCCTGCGCCAGGGAGCCGACCAGCACTTGCTCTGGGACGAAGCGATGCTGACATCACAGGGTATCGAAGTTTTTCAAAGTAATCGCGGTGGCGACATCACCTACCATGGCCCCGGTCAGATTGTTGGCTACCCCATTCTCTCTCTGCACCAGCGCAAAGACCTGCATGCTTACCTGCGCGATTTGGAGGAAGTGGTGATCCGCACCTTGGCATGCTTCGGCTTGGCGGCTGCCCGGCGTGAGGGAAAAACCGGCATCTGGCTGGAAAGCCGCAAGATATGCGCCATCGGAGTCGCGGTGAAAAGCTGGATCACTTATCATGGATTTGCCCTCAACGTGAATCCGCAACTGGATCACTTTAGCGGGATCGTCCCCTGTGGCATCACAGATGGAACCGTGACTTCTCTGACCAGCGAACTGGGCAGAGAAGTCGAAACAGCTGACGTAAAAGCGGCTTTAGTGGTTGAATTCCGAAAGGTTTTTTTAAAACTAGGACCCATCTATGATTGAACGAAAACCAGAATGGCTACGGGCCAAGCTCCCGACCAGCAGGGAATATAAGGAAGTGCGCGGGATTGTGGACTCACACGAGTTACACACGGTCTGCAAGAGTGCGCAATGCCCCAACATGGGCGAGTGCTGGTCTCGTGGCACTGCCACAATCATGATTCTGGGTAATATTTGCACCCGCTCCTGCCGCTTTTGTGCCGTCCAGACCGGCCGCCCGACCGAACTCGATCTGGGTGAACCCGCCCGCGTCGCCGAATCCATCGCCAAGATGAACCTGCAACATACCGTGATCACCTCGGTCGCACGGGATGATCTGAAAGACGGCGGCGCTGCCATCTGGGCCGCCACCATCCGCGCGGTCCACAATCGGGCACCGGAATGTGCGGTTGAGGTGCTAACCGCCGATTTTCGTGGCCAACAGGAATACCTCGACGTGGTGCTCGATGCCTGTCCGGATATCTTTAATCACAACCTGGAGACGGTCAAACGCCTCCAACGCCCCATCCGCAAAACCGCCCGCTACGATCGCTCCCTGTGGGTGCTGGAGCATGCCAAGTCACGCGGCTTCATCACCAAATCCGGGATCATGCTGGGCATCGGTGAGAAAGAGGATGAGATCAAGGAAGTGCTGCAAGACATGGTCGCGGTCGGGGTCGACGTGCTGACGATCGGGCAATACTTGCAACCGAGTAAGCAGCACCAACCCATCGACCGCTGGGTGCATCCCGACGAGTTCAAACGCTGGAAGGAATACGCCCTGGAAGTCGGGTTCGGCGTTTGCGAGTCCGGCCCCCTGATCCGCTCCTCCTATCATGCCGAGGAGCAATCCGCCAAATACGATGTGCGGGCCCGCCGCCGCGCCATGCAGGCGGAGATGAATGCTGCCCGTGAGGTGAGCGTCCTAAGCGGCTTCTAAGATTGGTAGAATTGGGTTCACCTCAGTTTGGGACTGCTCTTTCGCTTCGGTTTGTTTCCCATTCCGCCTCACAGCGACGCAGACGCCACAGCTTCACCTTGCAGTATTCAGTCATTAGTCATTAGCCATTTAATATCCCTGCAAACCACGCAGAGTCAGCAGGTCCGCCTTGCGGCCTGTCGGTAACTCAAGCACCCGCAAGCCGCCTTCCGGTAAATCGGAAATCATTGCCTTCAGCGCATCCCAATCATGAATACAAATATGCTCGACTGCGTGCGCCTGGCAGAGCCGTCCGATATCGACTGATTGCGGCGTGGCAAAATGAGATTCAAACACCTCCGACTGGGCCGCTACCGGCAACGTCTCGAAAATACCGCTCCCCTGGTTATTGATCACGATAACGGTAAGACTGCCATCCATCTGGCCCTTTGCCAGCAAGCCGTTGCTATCATGTAGAAAAGCGAGATCGCCGGTAAGCAGGATCGCGGGCGGTCCACCATGAGCCACCCCCATGGCCGTACTCAGCGTGCCGTCGATGCCGTTGGCCCCTCGATTGCAATAGATGGAAACTGCCCGACTGCCGGGTGCCCAGCAGTATTCTCCGTAACGCACGCTCATACTATTGGCCAGAAAAACAGAGGCACCGATCGGCGCGTGCTGCGACAGCAACCAGGCCACCTTGCCCTCAAAGAGTCCCTTCATCCCATCGAGTTCGGTTTTCAGCCAATGTTGGGTCGTTGCTTCCACCGTCTGCCATTTTTCCACCCAGGAACGATCCGCCTGCTGATGCGGCAAGGCTTCCGCCAGTGCATGGGCGTCACCATAGAGCGGTAGCGCAACCCGGTGCAGCGGGTCGGTGTTGTCGGCCAATCGCGTCAGCAGAAATGAACTGGCGTCGAGCCCCCCCAGCCAGCGGCGCAGGACTTTGCTCGTGGGTAAATTTCCAATCTGCAGCACTGCCGTTGGCCGTAGCGAGTCCGCTGTCGCCGCATCGCGTAAAAAGAAATCATAGGCACAAATCAGAGCCGCATTCTCATCTGCATGATTGCGTAGCGGATTGAGCACATCCGCGATCACTGGCCAGCCGAGCTTGTGCGAGAGCAGTGTCACCGCATCCGCAAAGCCCTCATCGCCTCCCGGTGGATTCTCTGCACCCACCACAATGAGACCGCGCTGGTGACTCATTAAACGCTCCAGCGAAACCGAATCAAACTCGCTCAAAGCAACGACAGCCTCCGTCGGACGGGTAATCACGGTCGCAGCCCGCTCCAGTTCGGCGGCCGAGCAGACCGGCTCTCCCTCACTCTCCGGTGCCAGCGGATCGCGGAAGGGCAGGTTCAAATGCACGGGTCCCGCAGATTGCTGACAAGATCGAGCCACGGCATGCACCAGCGTCTGACGCAAATAATCGAACAGGCCTGCCTCCGGCACTGCCATTTGGTGAAAATGGCGAACATAGGAGCCGTAGAATTTCAACTGATCAATTGTCTGCCCGGAATGACAGTCCTGCAGCTCCGGCGGACGATCCGCCGTCAGTAACAGCAGCGGCGTCCCGCTCATCGAGGCTTCCACCACCGCAGGCATGTAGTTGGCCAAGGCGGAACCGGAGGTGCAAACCAGTGCCACCGGGCGCTGCGTGCGTTTCGCCAGCCCCAGCGCGAAGAAACCCGCCGAGCGCTCATCCAGCAAGGTGAGTGCTTCCAGCTTCGGGTTCCGCACCGCCGCCACGGTCAACGGCGTGGAGCGCGAACCTGGCGAGCTCACTACAGTCTGTATCCCCAGCCGCGCCAGCACTTCCATCGTCAAAGCACCCCATGCCGAGTTCAGGTTCGAACGGGCAAGGCTGTCGAAAATTTCTGTGCTGTGCGGATCCATGGAATGAGTCGTCTCAGTATCGATGGTATAGTCGAAGGGCGCGAAAGAACAAGTGCGCAGATTGTCCTGAAGAATATAATTCTCCAAGCAGGGAATCGAAGTACATCGTAATCGTGTTCGTAATCGTAATCCTGCTCGAGAGACCGATTACGATCAGGATTACGATTACGATTTGGAACGGAATTTAGCTCCGTATAAAAAATCGCTCCCCGTCCCTCAAAGCAGCCCACGGATCTGCACCAGCAATCTTTCCGCATCCGCTGAATCCGAGTGGACACACAGAGTATCCACCCGCAGCGGAATCGCAGCACCATCAATCGTCTCCATATTTCCACTACGCTGCCAGCGTGTGAACCGAACCACTGCCTCTTCGACGGTTAACTCGGCTCCTTCCTGCGAACGCGGCACTAAAAGACCGCTTTTCAGATAAGCCCGGTCCGCGAAGCCCTCCGCCCAGACCCGAACACCTGCGGCGCTTGCTTTCTCGGCGAACTGCCCACCCGCCAGGGCAAAGACTCCCAGCTCGGTTTCCAGTGAGGCCAGCCATTCCAGATAAGCCTCCGCATAATTGGCGTCGTGTTCGACCGCATGATACAAGCTCCCGTGGAGCTTCACGTAGTCGACCGAAACCGCCAGCTCCCCGGCCAGCTCCATAAACCACCCCAACTGCGACACCAGCAAATCGCGAAACTCACCGACCGTGGGTAGCTCGCTCCCCCGCCCGCCTGCCGCCATTAGCCCCGGATGCGCACCAATCAAAACTTGTTGTTCCGCTGCCATTTGGAGGGTGCGTCGCGTCTTGGCCTGACTGCCCGCATGCACACCACAGCAAATACTGGCCGCATCGACCAGCGCCAGCAGCCGCAGGGTTTGCTGCTCAGACTCATTTTCGCCCAAATCACAGCTGATGATTAATCGGCCCATCGAAAATGAAGCTGAGTGCCAGGGGCGCACTGTGCAAGCCGATCCCGATCCGCTTGCGCCAAGACCGCGATTTTCGGATAGCCGCCGACTGTAGGCCCATCGATCATGGTGATAATGGGTTGGCCGTTGCCGGGCACTTGAAAGCTACCCGGCAGCACCGGCTCACTCCGAATCGGATCCGGCACTGTGATCGCCGGCCCTTCTAGGCGGTAGCCGGCGCGGTCCGATTGCGGGGAGACCACCCAGTCGGTGGACACCAGACTCTTCTGAGCTGCACGGGAAAAACTCCCGAACTGCGGCCCCGGCAGCAAGGTGAAATATGCTGACGAGCCATAGCTGCGACGCTCCTCATGCACCAGGATGCGTCGGGCGATGCCACGGGTGGCAAGATTGGGCTCCTTGGCCGCCGGAGTGAGTTGACGCCCCGGCGGCAAGGGCGTGCCGAGCCCACTGCGCGGCTCGGCACAGACACTGCCGAACCAGCGTTCGGCCACAAAGCCCCCCGGCACCGCCAGGTAAGCAAAGAGGCCGCACGCTTGCTTGCGGAATTCGATCACCTCGCCACGCTTCACCATGCGCGCCGTCCAGGCGGAAAGCGTCGGACAAAAATCAGCACCCGTCACCGCCACCCACATATCCTCCAGCACGCGCAGCCGTGCCCCCTGCAGCAAAATCTCCAGCAC
>PXBU01000008.1 GCA_003566795.1 Puniceicoccaceae bacterium
CAGGGCGGCGGGTGATGCGATGGCGACATCCGGCCTCTGTCCTCTGTTCTCCGGCTTCTGGAAATAGTTTCATTCGAATCGAAGGATTGATCTTTCAGCATAGGTGTGTCTTATTGGCCCACATGCCTGCAACTATTTTAATTGTCGATGACGAGAAAAACACCCGTGAGGGCCTCGGCCTGGCACTGGAGGAGGACTATGAGGTGTATCTTGCTTCGAGTGCGGAGGAGGCCTTCAATTTGATGGAAGCGGAGACCTTTGAGGTGGTGTTGACGGATTTACGCATGGCGGGGAAGTCGGGCCTGACCGTGATCGACAAGGCGATCAAGCTCCCAAATCGGCCGATTTGCATTATGATGACGGCTTACGGCAATGTCGAGACGGCGGTCGAGGCGATGCGGCGCGGTGCCTATGATTTTTTGACCAAGCCGGTAAACTTGGAGAAGCTGGACATTCTGGTCAAGCGGGCGCTGAAGTCCCGCACGGTGGAGGAGGAAAACATCGTGCTGCACGAGCGCTTGGATAAAAAATACAGCTTCGACGGCATCGTGGGGGACTCACCCAGCCTGCAAGAAGTGCTGGACAAGGTGCAGCTGGTGGCCCCCTCCAAGGCGACGGTCTTGTTGGAAGGGGAGACCGGCACAGGCAAGGAGTTGATAGCCCAGGCGATTCATCAGAACAGTGAGCGCTCGCGGCAGGCGTTTGTGCCGGTCCACTGCGCGGCCTTGGCGGCCAACTTGCTGGAGAGCGAGTTGTTTGGTCATGAAAAGGGGGCCTTCACTGGCGCCACTGAGCGACGTGTCGGGCGTTTTGAGGCAGCCGATGGCGGCACGCTCTTTCTCGACGAGATCGGCGAGATTGATGCGTCCACCCAGGTCAAGCTGCTGCGTTTTCTGGAAACGCGCAGCTTCGAGCGGCTCGGCAGTTCCAAGCCGGTCAAAGTAGATGTGCGGCTGGTGTGCGCCACCAACCGCAACCTGGTGGAGATGGTCCAGCGGGGCGACTTCCGCGAGGATCTGCTCTACCGCCTCAATGTGATTACCATCCACCTGCCCCCGCTGCGTGAACGGCAGGAGGATCTGCCCGTGCTGCTCAAGCACTATATCAAATATTTCAGTCAGGAGAATAAAGTGCCCCCCGTGCGCTTCAGCGAGGGCGCGATGAAGATTTTGAGTGAGTATCGCTGGCCGGGGAATATCCGGGAGCTGCGCAACTTTTGTGAAAACACGGTCGTGTTGAAGCGCGGTAGCGAGGTCACGGAATATGACCTGGATGTTAAATACAGCAGCTTGGATGCTGGTGAAAGCACGCCAGTTGAGGAGACCTCCTCCCTGTCCACCAGCCCTTCGCTTAGCCGTGAAGAGAACGAAAAACGACTCCTGCGCAGCGCCCTGGTTCGGGCCAACGGGAACCGCACCCGGGCCGCCGAGCTAGTCGGCATTAGTCGCCGCACGCTTCATCGCAAGTTGGCACAATGGCCCGAACTCGATTTCCGCTTATGGTTTGACTAGCGCCGAACGTTTCAATTACAAGTCCTCTCCTACCGTCTATTACCGATCATCAACACGCATGAAAACCCCGTTTCGCATCTTTCTGCTTTCTGTCCTGTCCATTCAACTAGCTTATGCGGAAGAGATCCGGATGGCGGCCTCCGACTTGTTGGCCGAGTTTATCACGCCGCATCTCAAGGCTTTTGCAGAGGAAAATGATTTGCATCTGACCATCGATGATATCGGAAGCCTGCCCGCGATGGATCGATTGAGAGCGAATGAAATTGATCTCGCTGTGGTGGCTTTTCCTGAGAGTGCGGAGGTTCCCCGGGAAGAATTCAGCGTCTTTCCCCTTGCTTATAGCACTGCGGTATTGGTGGTGAACAACGGCAACCCGATTAATGAACTCAGCCTCTCGCGCCTGGGGGGTATTTTCGGGAGTAGCGAAGAGTTTAATTTTAACACCTGGGGCGAATTGGGCACTTCCGGTTGGCGCACGCGAAACATCAAGCCACTTGCCGGGCCGGCTGAGGGGAGCATCTCCCTGGAGTTGTTTCGGCATTCGGTGCTTTCAGGCCGTGCGTTGAAGTCGAGTGTGGCGATGTTGAGGGATTCCGAGATCGAAGACGCTATTACGAGAGATATCGCCTCGATTGGGATCCTTTCTGCTCTGCCCGAGAAAAGTAACCTGAAAGTTCTGATGCTTTCTGGTGGCCAGGGGGATCCGGCCTTCAGTCCCACTTCGGAAAATATTTATTTGGGAGATTACCCAATACGCCTGCCTTTTTACATCGCTTTCAATCCGCGCGATGAGGGCAAAGTAAAGCCGATCCTTCGTGCACTACTTAGCGCAGAGATATCCGAATCATTGAATAAAAACGATTTATTTGCGCTGCCGGAAACAGCGCGTAATCGCATGCTGGTGGAGCTGGATTTTCGGGATTAAGCCTCCATTTTCACAAAACGAGACGGTAGCGGCGGCACGATCGTGCCGTCTTTTCCTCTCCCCCGCAGTTGATCCAGAGATAATTTTTATCAAAAACTCCGTTGACAAAGCTTGATTGCTGCAACTTTATTACGGCTTTTCGCGAGCGTAGCTCAGTTGGTAGAGCACCACCTTGCCAAGGTGGATGTCGAGAGTTCGAACCTCTTCGCTCGCTCCATTTTTTAAGCCCCCTTTCGACCGGAGAGGGGGCTTTTTACTGCCCGCAAATCACGAACCGCTCAAGCGAAGAGGTGAGAACTCGACCAGAGAGTTTGACGGAGCCCTGAGCGCAGCGAAGGGCGGAGATGGCCCACCCGAAGGGTGCCGCGCAGCGGTGCGGCGCAGCCGCAGGCAACCTCTTCGCTCGCTCCATTTTTTAAGCCCCCTTTCGACCGGAGAGGGGGCTTTTTACTGCCTAAGAGCCTCGGGCACGGGCGTCTCCCCGTCGAGCAGGTCGATGGTCTTCCGCTCGGTTGACTGGTCGTTGAGGCACTGGCGGATGCACTCGGCCACATTGGCGCGGGAGATTACGCCGTGGTAATCATCCAGCCGCGCGGCGGCGCGGATCGTTCCGCTTTCGGCTTCATTGGTCAGGCGGCCCGGGCGCAGGATGGTGTAGGCCAGCTGCGTTGTTTTTAAAATTTCGTCCGCTGCGTGCTTCGCCACCAGGTAGGGCTTGATGGCTTCTTTGCCTTGGTTGGGGTCCTCGGCTTTCAAAGCACTGACCATGATGAAGCGGGGGGTCTGGTGCTGCTCACAGAAGCGGATCGCCTGTATCGCGCCCCACAGGTCGACTGTCAGGGTCTTGTCCTTGCCGGTGGAGGCTCCCGAGCCGGCGGTGAAGATGACGGCGTCAAACCCCCGGCCCACAGTCGCATCGAAGGCGCGTTCGAGGTCCCCCTCGACCACGTGGGCACCCGCCGCTGCCAGCTCCGGCACGGCGGCAGCATCGCGTACCAGCGTGGTGAGATGATGACCGTCTTCGAGCAACTTCGGCACGAGCAGGCGTCCGATTTGTCCGGTGGCTCCAAATAGTAAAATGCGCATGCACCATAGGGTCCATGTCTGGGGCTGCTGTGTCAACGGTTGCGACTGGATTCAATGAAAATCTCCGTTTTAAGCTTTAAAATGCCAGTCCGCAGGCTACTTCTCTAACAGTCTTAGAATAAACAGCATGTTGGAAACCTTCGAATACATTAACGAAGACCTGCCCTGGTTTTTTGCGGGCATCAGTTTCATCTTCGGCGCGATCGTTGGCAGCTTTCTTAATGTATGCATCTATCGTATCCCGCAGGAGCGCTCGGTGGTGTTCCCCGGTTCGACCTGTGGCTGTGGCCAAAAAATCCCGTTCTACCATAATATCCCGATCCTCAGCTGGGTCCTGCTGCGCGGCAAGGCGGCGTGTTGTGGGGAGCCTTTCAGCCTGCGTTATCCGCTAATTGAGCTGTTGACGGCATCGCTTTTTTTGTGGGTCTGGCTGGTGCATGCGCCGCTGGTCGCTGTGGTGGGCATGCTCTTTGTCGCTTTTCTGATTTGCGCGACTTTTATCGATTTGGACCACATGATTATTCCCGACCGCTTCTCCATCGGAGGGATGGTGCTGGGCGTAATCCTATCTTTGCTGGTGCCTGCCTTGCATGGGTATCATGGATTTTGGCTGGAGGCGAGTATTCAGGCGGGGGTGAGTGCGATCATCGGCGCTTTGATCGGCTCCGGGCTGGTTTACTGGATTGCTGTCTTGGGCGAGATTGTCTTTCGCAAGCCCGCGATGGGTGAGGGCGATGTTAAATTCGTCGGCTTCATCGGTGCTTTCTGTGGTTGGCAGGGTGCCGTTTTTGCGATGTTTGGTGGTGCCTTACTGGGGTCCATTTTCCTGCTCCCGATCCTTTTACTGGGCCGCCTCTTCGGTGGCAACAAAGCACCGGAGCAGAGCACTGATGACGGGGAGGAGGGAGAAGAGGAAGAAGAGCTCCAGTTCGGTGCGCAAGTGCCCTTTGGGCCTCTGCTGGCGCTGGCCGGGCTGATTTATTTTCTCGGCTTCAGCCACTACGTGGATGCTTACTTTGCGGATTTCGCTACATTTTTCTTCGGGCAGTGGTAAGTTGTGCCGGCGAATAAGTTTCTTCAAAAAATGAGACTGTAGCGATGGCACGACAGTGCCGTCTTTCGGGCTCCAGGGGATTTGATAAATAGACCTTGCTGTCGCAAGTTCTCTACAAAAAATAAAAAACCTATTTGATCTTACACCATTGCCAGCAAAAACTGCCTGCGGCGGTGACCACCAGCTTCGGCTCGGCATCGCTATCGCGCTGCCGCTACGCTCTTTGTGGTCCATCACATTCGCATTGCGTAGAAATTTCAAAAAAAACTTGGCAAGCCAGTCCAGCAAACTACTGTCTGAAGTTTTTCATCTTTTCGGTGGGATATGCAAGTGGCTAAAGCACGCAGACTGTAAATCTGTTCTCGTATGAGTTCGCTGGTTCGAATCCGGCTCCCACCACCATTTAAAGACCGCCCTCAAAGGCGGTCTTTCTTTTTAGGCGAAGCCCGCCGGATGAAGAACGCAGTTCGACGTAGCGCAGCGGAGATGTCGCAGCGCGCAGCGCAAGTAATCCGGCTCCCACCACCATTTAAAGACCGCCCTTAAAGGCGGTCTTTCTTTTTAGGCGAAGCCCGCCGGTGCACTACTCCAGCGGCAAGTCGATCACCTGCCAGGGGAGGCCCCGTAAGTTCAACTCTTCCATGAAGGGATCGGGGTCACGCTGCTCCATGTTCCACACGCCGGGCTCCTGCCAGAGGTCTCGCAGGATCATCTGGGCCCCGATCATGGCGGGCACACCGGTGGTGTAGCTGATCGCCTGGCTGGAGACTTCCTGGTAGCATTCCTGGTGGTCACAGGTGTTGTAGATGAAAATGCGCTTCTTTTTTCCGTTTTTGGTGCCGACGATGTCGCAACCGATGCAGGTCTTCCCCTGGGTGCGTGGGCCGAGGCTGGCGGGGTCGGGCAGGACGGCTTTTAGGAATTCGATGGGCTTGATTGCTTGTCCGTCAAAATCGATGGGCTCGATGCCGGTCATGCCGACATTCTCCAATACGCGCAGGTGAGTGAGATATTTCTCCGAGAAGGTCATCCAGAAGCGGATCCGCTTGAGGCCTTTGATGTTCCGGCAGAGCGACTCCAGCTCCTCGTGGTAGAGCAGGTAGGCGTCCTGCTCGCCCACGACGGGGAAGTCGTAGACCTGGTGCACGCTCATGGGCTCGACTTCTTTCCATTCGCCTGCTTCCCAGTAGCGACCTTTGGCGGTGATTTCGCGGATATTGATCTCGGGGTTGAAGTTGGTGGCGAAGTGGTAGCCGTGGTTCCCGGCGTTGGCATCGAGGATGTCGATGGTCTCGATCTCGTCGAAGAGGTGTTTTTGGGCATAGGCGCAAAAGACGTTGGTCACCCCGGGGTCGAAGCCGGAGCCCAGCAGCGCGGTGAGGCCCGCCTGCTGGAAGCGCTCTTGGTAGGCCCATTGCCATTTGTATTCAAACTTGGCTTCCTCACGCGACTCGTAGTTGGCGGTGTCGAGGTAGTGCACACCAGCGGCCAGACAGGCATCCATCAGCACCAGATCCTGGTAGGGCAGGGCGACGTTGATTACCAGCTTCGGTTTTTCCTGTTTTAAGAATTCGGTGGTGCGGGCGACGTCGTCGGCATCCAGCGCGGCGGTGCGTATCGTCACGCCCTGCTTGGCCAGCACATCGGCCGCAATCGCCTCGCACTTCGCAACGGTGCGGGAAGCGAGTATGATCTCGCTGAAAATATCGGGAAGCTGCGCACATTTGTGGGCAACCACATTGCCGACGCCGCCAGCGCCTATGATAATGACCTTGGACATGTGGGGGAGAGTGTGAACTGTCCGGAAAAGTGGAAGTTAAAAAACGCACAGGGCCCTTCACAAGTTGAAATTCCGGGAATAGTATGCAGCTTATCAGGATCTTAGTCGTATGCGTTCCAACAAGTCTGCTCTATTCATATTTTTTGCCGCTCTAGTCGGCGGCTCTTTATTCCTACTCGCTATGCCCGATAAGTTCTCACCCTCCGGTTCCTGTGATCCCAACGTCGGTGCCTGTGGCACCAGTATTGGCGAATCCGCCTCGGCCTGTGGCTTGCCTTCGCATGTGGATCTGAGTAGCGGGAAATTTCCGGTGCAGCGCACGGATGCGGAATGGCGTGAGCGCTTGACTGAGCTTCAGTATCACGTGGCCCGTCAGCAGGGCACGGAGCGACCTTTTGCCAATCCCTATCACGATAACAAGCGGATGGGGCTGTATCGCTGCGTCGGCTGTGAAACGCCGCTCTTCAGCAGCACGGACAAATTTGACTCCGGGACTGGCTGGCCGAGCTTTTCCCAGCCGATTGACAAGCGTACGCTGGGTGAGCACCGCGACACCAGCTACGGGATGGTGCGGACGGAAGTACACTGTGCGATCTGCGGCTCGCATCAGGGGCATGTGTTTCCGGACGGCCCAGAGCCGACAGGGCTGCGCTATTGC
Source organism: Puniceicoccaceae bacterium (assembly GCA_003566795.1). Classification (GTDB taxonomy): domain Bacteria; phylum Verrucomicrobiota; class Verrucomicrobiia; order Opitutales; family Coraliomargaritaceae; genus Coraliomargarita_B. The sequence goes on from PXBU01000008.1 coordinate 7,015, forward strand.
ATCAACTCCGCCTCGTTGAGTTTTGAGCCCGCCGATTCGGTCGAGGCGATCAAGGAGATGGTCACGGCGTGGTATGCCGAGGAGTCCAGCTCATAGCTAGGAGTGCGAGCCGTATTCCCATCCCGGGCGAACGGGCTCCTTGATCCAGTTATCGAACTCGGGTTGTCCCTTGACTTGCATCTTCGCGTCGTCCCACTCGATGTTCTTGCCACCGCGCTGGGCGAGCGCACCGATCAGCACCATTTCTGTCAACGGGGCCGCATATTCAAAGGGAGAGCCGGGAGCAGGCCCACCCTTGATGGCAGCAAACCATTCTTCGATCGGTCCGGGACCTCCGCTAGGGAGGCGCTCAATTTGACTAAGCTCCTCGCGCAATTCCCGGCGTCGATCATCGGGGATGATCCGGGGGCTGCGTGGCCGCATGCCGGGGTGCATCAGCGTCTCTTTGGAGCCGACCATATACATGCCGCCCTCTGCGGGCAGTGCCCTATCCTCGGGCCATCCTGCGGGTTTGGGCACCTCATAGCCGCGCTCGAACCACTTGAGCGTGACTGGAGGTTGGTTGCCGCGCGCTGGGAAGTGATAGGTCACGACTGAACTCATGGGGATAAAGTCAGGGTGGGGCGGCTCCTCGCGTTCGATTTCGACCTTAGTCGGCATACCCAGATCGAGTACCCAGAAGGGCGCATCAAAGGTGTGGCAGCCGATATCGCCCAAGGCACCTAAGCCATAGTCCCACCAGCCGCGCCAGCGGGTAGGCACATAGGCTTCGCTGAACTCACGAGTGGTGGCGACGGGCCCTTGCCATAGATCCCAGTCCAGCGAGTCAGGGACTGCACTGGTAGCCGGTGGGAATGAAGCGGGTGGCACGAACCAAGGTTCAATCGGGCGGTCGGTCCAGGTAATGACTTCACGGACCTCGCCGAGGATGCCAGCATCATACCATTCCTTGATCCGCCGTATGCCCTCCATGCAGTGGCCTTGATTGCCCATCTGGGTGACTACTTTGGCTTCGGCAGCCGCTTGGCGCAAAGTGCGGCATTCCCAGATGTTGTGGGCCAGCGGCTTCTGGACAAAAACGTGCTTCTTCCGTTCCAAGGCAGCCATGGTAATCGGGAAGTGCGTATGGTCGGGGGTGGAAATCGCAACGGCATCGATCTGGTCCCCCATTTGGTCCAGCATCACGCGGTAGTCCTTGAAGCGTGGTATTTCGGGATGGTTCCCCAGCGCCCGCCCGGCGCGGGCAAAATCCACGTCGCAAAACGCAACCAAATTCTCCATGTCGCGGGCCCGCCGGTAAGCGTAGCCGCCCATGCCACCGGCACCAACGACTGCCACGTTGATCTTGCTGTTGGGCGATTGACCGGCCCGGGCAATGTTGAAGAGCGGCAGGCTGGTGGCACCGACGGCGGCAGCGGTTTTGAGGAAGGTGCGGCGGGATAAGCGGGGCATGATTGAAAGACAGTTAAGATAAATCAGGGACTCTGCAAACGTCTTTGTTTCGTATCAATCGATTTCGTTTCGAAATCAGGGGTGTTTGCCTGGTGGGGTGTGGTCGGGGCCAGGCTATGCGTAATCTCAAAAGGAGGTTTATTTCTTGACAACTTGTCAGGAATCGGAAGACTCGAAGCATGAGCAAAACATACACGGTAGGCGAATTCAAGGCCCGCTTTTCCGAGGCATTGCAGGCGGTGGAAGAGGGCAGTACAGTCGCTATCACCTATGGTCGTGCCAAGCGCACGGTAGCTGTTTTGGGACCACCGCCGAAAGCTAAGAAAAGTCCACGTAAATTAGGGCGCCATGCGGGTAAATTCAAAGCGCGTGTCGCGGAGAATTGGAAGCTCGATGACCTGTCCTTTCTCCAGTCGTGAACTTGCTGCTCGATACTTGTGCGCTGCTCTGGGCGTTACACGAACCTGAGAAGCTTTCACCCAAGGCCCGAAAGGCATTGGTTAATCGGGCAAACAGTATCCACGTGAGCGCAGTTTCATTCTGGGAGATCAGCTTGAAGGCTTCGATCGGTAAGCTAAGCTTGGAGGGTGTCGAACCAGAAGACTTTCCGCTCATGGTGGAGCAAGAGGGTTGGCAGATTATCGATTTGGATGCGGCCACCGCTGGGAGCTTTCACGCCCTACCGAGAATTGAAGGGCACAAAGACCCCTTTGATCGAATGCTGATGCACCTCGCGATCCGCGAAGGTTACCACTTCGTTTCCAAAGATGCTGCGGTGGGTGCTTACCGCGATTTAGGGCTGAAGCTGTGCTGGTAGCGAGGTTCTACTTCGCGCTGAGCTTTTCCAGAATCTGGTAGTTGCGCTGGAGCATCTGGCTGGGATCTTCGAGCAGGCCGGCAGCGACGCGGGCATTGTCCAGCAGCTGTTGACTGATGAGCGTGGCGAGCTCGCCGTCCGAATCGCGGAGCCCGGCCAGATTTTTGACCAGCGGGTGGCGCGGGTTGACTTGCAGCTTGACCGGAGGCTCGCCGCCCAGGTCGGGGCCGCCGGTTTTTTGCTGCATCGCCTTCATCATCTTGCGCATTTGTGCGGTCATCATCTTGTCCGCGTTGACGATCATGGCCGGGCTGCCAACGAGTCGCTCACTGGTCGAGACTTCGCTGACTTCACCCCCAAGCTTTTCTTTGATGAAGCTGCACAGTGCGTCGGCATCCTCGCTGGCAAGCGCTTCGCCCTTGTCGGTATCCGTCTCCGGGGCGATGGCGTCGAGGTCGATCTCGTCACTGTCGGCGGAGACAAAACTTTTCTCCTCGAAGGCGCGGGCGTGGTTCATAACGAACTCGTCGATCGGCTCGAAGAGGTAGAGCACCTCGATGTTGCGCGCTTTGAAGGCCTCGTAGTAAGGGCCGGACTCGATGGCGCTGCGGCTGGGCCCGAAGAGGTAGTAAATTTCTTTTTGGCCCTCCGGCGCGCGGCTCAGGTAGTCCGCGAGGCTGGTGGTCTTGCCCGCCTCGGTGTAGGAGGATTCGAAGCGCAGCAGCTTGAGCAGGTGATCCCGGTGGGTGAAGTCGGTGGTGACACCTTCCTTGAGGAAGAGGCCGAAGTCTTGCCAAAAACTCTCGTAAACTTCCGGTTCTTTTTTGGCCTTTTCTTCCAGGGTCTTGAGGAAGCGCTTGGTGAGGACCTTGTTCAGCTTCTGGATCAGCGAGCTATCCTGCATGGCTTCGCGGGAGATATTGAGCGGCAGGTCGGCACTGTCGACCACACCGCGCACGAAGCGCAGCCACTCGGGCAGCAGGTTCTTCGGCTCACTATCGATCAAGATCTTGCGGCAGTAGAGCGCGACGCCTGGCTCCATCCGGCCGAAGCCAAAGCCCTCCATGTTCTCCGTGGGGACGAAGAGGATGCTGTTGATCTCCAGCGGGGCATCGGCATTGAAATGCAGCCAGAAGCGGGGCTCGTCGAAGGCATTGGCCTGGAACTTGTAAAACTCTTTATATTCGTCGTCGGAGATCTCGCCCTTGCTCTTGAGCCAGAGTGCACCGACCGTGTTGAGCTCGTCGCCCTCGACTTTGACTGGGAACTGGACGAAGGCGGAATACTTTTTAATGATGCTCTCCAGGCGATCCTTTTTGGCGAAGTCTTTGTATTCATCCTTGAGCTTGATGACGACGCGGGTGCCGCGGCGCTCACCCTCGACCGGCTCGATTTCGTAGGCACCGGAGCCATCGCTTGACCAGCGCAGGCATTCGCCCTCCTGGTGCCAGCTGCGGGTATACACGTCCACTTTTTCGGCCACCATGAAGGCCGAGTAGAAGCCGACGCCGAACTGACCGATGAGGTTTTCGTTTTTCTCGCCGGACTCTTTGAGTGCGTTCAAAAAGGCCTTGGAGCCGGAGTGGGCGATGGTGCCGAGGTTTTCCACCAGTTCGTCATGGGTCATACCGATCCCGAAGTCGCGGATAGTGATCTC
>PXBU01000110.1 GCA_003566795.1 Puniceicoccaceae bacterium
GGCCGCGCCGTCATGAACTTCAGCGCCGACTTCCTCGCCGATCCCATCATCAGCCAGGAAGCCACCAACGTCTATTAAGGAGAAGGTTGTCCCCGCTGACCCAGCGGGGACAACCTTTGGATTTGCCATGGGATACTTCCCAATCAGATTCATCTTCCACCATCGGAAGCCACCCGTAGCAGTGGTGCTCGCGCCACCCGCCCTTCGATAGATTCTGGGCCTTGGGTCATGTCAGCAAACTGGGGGCTGTTGACGACGAGCGGTTCATTCATTCGAGTATTGAGGAGTTGCCGGAAATCGATGTGACGGAAGGCCTGGGATCTTTGGTCTCGCTGGCACTGCAGCACAGTCGCAAAAGCCGACCGAAATGGGCGCGGGCAGAGCCAGTGGTAACCCGCACCGCAAATGCGCCACGTTTTTAATCTATCGGTTCGCGTATAACTGAGCCAAATCAAAGCCGGACCAGCTCTATTATATTTTGCCAGGCAAAATATAATCTCACGGATGCTGGTAAGGGGTGGTGAAAATATTTTCTAAAAAATCTCTCGGACTCGGCGCTTGTCAGTTCGCTGAGCGGGGATTTAATGGCGCGTTTTAACCCAATCAAAATATGTCTGAAGCAGCTGCATCTGAAATCGGCCTCATCGGCCTCGCCGTCATGGGCCAAAACCTGGCTTTGAATATCGCCGACCACGGCTTTAAGATCTCGGTTTACAACCGCACGACCTCGAAAACGGAGGCTTTTGTCGCCGCGAATCCGGATACGCCGGGTGGGCTGATCGGCTGCGAAACCTTGGAAGGCTTTGTGCAATCGCTCAAGCGCCCGCGCAAAGTCATCATTCTCGTCCAGGCTGGCTGGGCGACGGACAAAGTCATCGAGGGACTGCTGCCACTCTTGGAAGAGGGCGATATCATCATCGACGGTGGTAACGCCAAGTGGGACGACACCATCCGCCGCGAAAAGGAACTCACCGCAAAGGGCCTCCGCTTCATCGGCTCGGGCGTCTCCGGGGGTGAGGAGGGCGCGCGCTTCGGTCCCTCATTGATGCCGGGTGGCACGCCTGAGGCGTGGAAATATCTGGAGCCGGTGTGGAAGGCGATCGCCGCCAAGGTCGATCCCGAAACCGGCAAGCCGCTGGAGGGTGCCGCACCCGGTAAACCTGTCGAGGGCGGCTTCAGCTGCACGGCCTACATCGGACCGGACGGCGCCGGGCACTACGTCAAAATGGTGCACAACGGGATCGAATACGGCGACATGCAGATGATCTGCGAGGCCTATGATCTGATGCAAAATGTGCTGGGTCTGACCCCTGCCGAAATGGGTGATATCTTTGCAGAGTGGAATAAGGGTGAGTTGGACTCGTTCCTGATCGAAATCACTGCGGATATTCTCAAGCAGGCCGACCCGGTCACCGGTAAGCCCTTCGTCGACATTGTGCTGGATACCGCCGGCCAGAAAGGCACCGGCAAGTGGACCTCGGTCAACGCGCTCGACATGGGCACACCCGCGCCGACGGTGGCCGAGGCCGTCTTCGCCCGCTGCCTCTCCGCCGTAAAGGATGAGCGCGTCGCCGCCGAGAAAATCCTCCAGGGCCCGGACGCCCCGGCGTTTACCGGTGACAAGTCCGAGATGGTCGAAGCCATTCGTGCGGCACTCTATGCCTCCAAGATCTGCTCCTATGCGCAGGGCTTCCAGCTCATGGCCTACGCGCAAAAAGAATACGGCTGGTCACTCAACTTCGGTGAAATCGCGCAAATTTTCCGCGGCGGCTGCATCATCCGGGCTAAGTTCCTGCAAAAAATCACCGAGGCCTTTGAGCGGGATCCTGACCTGGCCAACTTGCTACTCGATCCCTACTTCAGCGATGCCATCCACCAAGCACAGAAGAGCTGGCGCAAGGTCGTGGCACTCGCCGTCGAGCACGGTGTCTCCATCCCCACCTTCAGCTCGGCTCTCTCTTACTACGACGGCTACCGCAGCTCGCGCCTCCCGCAGAATCTCCTGCAAGCCCAGCGTGACTACTTCGGTGCTCACACCTACGAGCGCACCGACCAGCCGCGCGGCCAGTTCTATCACATCGACTGGCCCAAGCCGGATCGACCGCAATTGGAGATGTAGCTCTGCTGCGGTCCCACTGAATCATGATTCCATACAGCAAACTGGAGTCTATGACGGAGACGGAGATCGCCCGTCTCACCCGCCAGCTGCCGGACGATGTCCGGCAGGCGCTGCGTGATGTGCCGGTGCACCTGCGTGCCAGACCCAGTCGGGAAATTGCGGAGGACCTTGGTGACGATCTGCTGGGCCTCTTTACCGGCGAGGCCCAGCACGAGCGCGGCGAGACGCTTCTCCCCGAGCCGCCGCAGATTCACCTTTATCTGGAAAATATCTGGCACTTTGCCGACCACCAAATCGACACTTATATGGAAGAGCTGCGCATCACCCTGCTGCATGAGCTCGGCCACTACCTCGGTTGGGACGAAGAGGATATGGAGCGCTACGGCATCGCGTGAAGCTTCAAACCACCGACTTCCCGAAATAAGCCAGGAGCCACATTTCCTTCCACAGCCGATAGCGGCCGTTGGAAGAAATTTTGCCCTCTTCCTCCTGTTGCGGGCGGGGCACCAGAAAGCCAGTCTGGGTATTCAACCGCTCCAGGATGCGTTGTTGCTCGTTAATATCCTCGAGGGGGCTGCTATCGATCGCTGTCGGCTCGATCCCGCTTCGCGCGACCCGTTTCTGATGCAGGGCCAGCAGCCGCTTGAGCGAGCCGATGAGTGGTCTGCGTGAGAGTTCCCAATTTTCGGGATAATAACCTCCGTAGGGCAAAAACTGATTATCGGTGATAATGCGGCGCCCGTCCTCGCCAAAGGTTTGCACCGTGTAGCAGGCGGACGAGCCACCATTGCGCTTGGGTAGAAAAAGTATCTGGATGCGAGTCAAGTGGTCTTCGCTTTCGTAGATCGAGGCCCGCAGAAAAGCATCCTCAAAAAGCTCCGCCTTGAGTGCCTCCGCACGCTTGAAGCCCTTCGACTTCAGCCAATCCTTAATTTGGATAAAGCGCTCATCTGCTGGCCACTCATCCCCATCCGTATTCTCGCGGAAGGCAGGGAACAGCGGCAGCTCACTCCGACTGAGTGCCTTAATGGCGAGCCAGTTGTAACCGGTCTCGATCACAAACCAAACCGCCAAGCCGGTAACCAGATGCACCCAAGCTGGCCGAAAGGAGAGCGCGAATACCTCCAAGAAGAAGGCAAAAAGCGCCGCAAAGAGGAACCACCGCAGCCAACGGCTGAAAACATGCAAAATCGGCAAGCTCATGCGCCCCGCCAGCAATGGCAGCAAAATGGAAAACACGGCCAGCCCCAGCAGCAAATATTCGATTTTAATTTCTGTTGGCATAATCACAACTATCAGTTGAGTCACTGGCTGGCGCAAGTGAGTTCCAAAGCAAGTGTTAGAGGATCAAGCTTTTCCATAAAATGTAATTCGTAGCGGAACGGCGAAGCCGTTTGCTGGCGCCATCTACGCTGCGCATTCGTCGATGCCCATCGCGAGATCGGTTCGAAATGGGCTTGGTCGCCCTTAGCCTCGTGCGACGCCAGGTTCCCCATTCCGCTACAACGATTGAACAAATTATTTGATCCACCTCTAGTTCAGCCGCAGCGGCATGATGACGCAGATGAAATTATCCAGCGTCTTGAAGAGGCCGGGGCTGAGCTCATCCTTGAATTCGAAAAACACCTCGTCTTTGGTCAGGGCCTTGAGCGGCTCCATCAGAAACTGCGGATTGAAGGCGACCTGCACCTCCGGGCCGTCGTAAGCGATCGCCATCGATTCGTGCGATTCACCGTATTCACTCGAAGAACCGGAAATTTCCAGCAGGTTTTTACTGACCTTGAGTTTAACCGAATTGTGCTTCTCGGAAACAACCAGCGCCGCCCGATGAACGCATTCAAGCATCAGTTCGCGCTCGATTTTTACGCGGTGCTCTGTTTCCTTTGGAATCACCTGACGGTAGTTCGGGTAGTTCCCTTCCACCACCTTCGAAACAAGATACAGGTGGTCCGTCAGGCCGGAATCACTGGAATCGTCAATCGCGATCTCAAAGGCTGCTTGCCGGTCATTGAAGGCGATTTTAACGCTCTCGCCCTTCCCCAAAAGTCGCTCAAGCTCAGCTACCGTCTTGGCCGGAAGGATAAGACTGCCCGCATTGCCCTCGCTGATCGCAGTCTCCAATGCAGTCAGACCGAGGCGACGACCATCTGTGGCAACCAGTGTTAATTTTTCATCCGCAAAGTTGAAGTAAACCCCGTTGAGAATGTAGCGGTTTTCGTCCGTGGACTGAGCATAAGAAACGCTCTTGAGCATGCTGACGATCACTTCCTGCGATAGCTCATAGACTTTTCGGTTTTCGAAGCTGGGGAGCGATGGAAACTCATCGGCAGCGATGCCCATGATTTTGAAGTGCGAGCCGCCTGAGGTAATTTTGGTCTGAGTGCCCTCGCCGGATTCGACATGGACATCCGCTTGCGGCAATTCACGCACGATGGTGGCGAGCTTGCGCACGGGCAGTGTGATGCTGCCGGATTCCGTGACATCGGCCTTGATCCGGCAGCGAATGCCGAGGTCGAGATTGGTGGTCGTCAGCGAAATGTGCCCCTCGCTCGCCTCGATCAAAACATTCCCGAGAATCGGCATGGTCGAGCGGGAGGCCACGACGTTGAGAACCTGTTGGAGACCGTTGGTAAAGTAATCTTTGTTTATCTGAAATTTCATAGGGCTTTTGTCGGCTTTTTGCGACTTACTGGCAATGCTTATGTACTAGTTCCTTTTATCTATTTAAATCTCTTCTTCTTAATATGTGCTGTTGGTAGTGATAACAACGCATCAAATTACTGTCGGCAAGCCATTTACGCCATAATTTTGTGGTGAAGAACGATGCGCGTGATTTGGTAATACGGTGAACAGGGTGAAGTAGTTTTTTCGGGTTAACAATCTTTCCACACTTATTCGCAGCTTATTCGCCGGGAGTTGGTGTTGCGCGTGACAAGCGTTTGCGTGCCCGATAGACGCGGACGAAATAGCGCAGCGGACCATAGCCGATGTAGGCCAGGAAAAGGAGTGCGAAGGCCAGCTCCTTCATCATGAAAACGATCCCCAGCCCAAAAATCAGATAGATGAAGGTGCGGAAACGGGTGCTGGTCTGCCAATCGATGTTTTTGAAACTGGGGTAGGGTATATTGCTGACCATGAGCACCGCGATAGCCAAAAGCAGCGGGGGCAGAAGGATCGCGAGTGCTTGCAGATCAAAACTATTGAGCACCAGCACCAGCGAAGCAATCATCCCGGCAGCCGCAGGGACCGGCAGGCCCAGAAAGTCTTTGGTGCCTTTCATCCGCTCAGCCGGGGGAAGCATCGGGTGGGTCAGCACATTAAAGCGAGCCAACCTGACTGCGGCACAGAGCAAGTAGACAAAGGCAATCAGCCACCCAATCTGCAGGAAAAAGGGATATTTCTCAGTTGGTGAGAGAATGAGAAATATCGTCATCAGTGCAGGTGCGACTCCAAAAGAAATAATGTCGGCAATAGAATCAAACTCCTTACCAAAGAGCGATTCACGTCCACCGAGCCGTGCCAGCCGCCCATCCAAGGCGTCACAAATTACTGCCAGCAAAATAAACCAGACTGCTTGGGTAAAATATTCCGAGACGATAGCTGGATCCACGGCATTGTTGGCCTGAATGCAGCGCAGGATTGCGAGAAAACCAAAGAAAAGATTACCGGCAGTCAAACTGTTGGGTAGAAGGTAAATATGGCTGGCCTCGTCCGCGTCAGCATACTGGTGCCGGGAACTTTCTTCGTTCATCTTTGCCTTCTCCTTCATAAAGTGCTGCGTTTTTATGACTCGTCTTTAGTCGTGTCTTTGCGACGTAACGATTCGAGGTATTTCCAAAACGAATCTTGCTGCTCCGCGATGAAGTCTTCCGAAACGGGAAGCTTGGATCGGAAAATAAAATCAGTGAGGGTATTCTTATGCAAAATGTAGTGCGCATACAGCGCATCACCGTCTTGTTCGAAATAAATGCGGAATTCACCCGCCCGCACCCGATAAAAGGTTTTCCCCCCCCGGTGAAACCGTCCCAGCTCTTCACCCGGGTGGTCGAGCTGCTGCTGGGTTAAGGTGCTGATCACTTCAACCAGCATCATTTGAGAACGGGTGTCGAGCTGGTTGAGCTCGTGCATACTCTGCTCGCTGAAATTGACTTGGAACATAAATAGATTCTGTGAATGGTGCAGAGTGATAATTTAGTCATAGATGTGCAACTTTAGAATACACCTTGATGAGACAGTCTCGAATTAGCCTTATTTTTGATAGAAAGTATCGACTATTGGTCGATGCTTCTGATGAGCGGTCGATTCAACCTTGTGCGTCAGCTCTTCCAGATGAGGCATTTAAGGAGTGGTTTTCCATAGGTGATCAATCAGTTTATGTGGCCGTGAGTGATCAGAATGGTTCGATCCCGGGCAGTTTTCGCACCTTGGACTCGCTCACAGCTGAAATATGCGGGGACGACCTGTTGCGCCAACTCGATTTGATCCGACCACGCTTACATCAGTTGCCCTATCTCGATCAGGGGGAGAATGATTATATTTTTCGCTTCCGGACTGCCCGGGAGCGCAATCGTGCTGTCTACATCGACGCGCAGTCGGAATCCCTGTATCAAAGTAAACTGTGCGCCGCCATCAAAGCGGCACGCAGAACAAAGGAAAAGAGCTCAGGGGAGCCAGCAGAACTCGATTTTGGTGCAGTGCGTTACATCATTCCCAGCCACTTTGGGTTCTGCCTGGGGGTGCAAAACGCCATTGAGCGTGCCTACGAGACAGTGGCATCGAATCCGGGAAAACGGGTCTTTATGCTCAGCGAACTCATCCATAATCCGTTCGTGAATGAGGACTTGCTGGCGCGCGGACTGCGTTATTTGCAAACGGATAAGGGGTTTCCACTTCGGGCAGATGGTAGTATGGCGAACGGAATTGATGATCCGAATGCCTGGTGGAATAACTTAGCTTCTGAGGATATTGTCATTATTCCAGCCTTTGGTGCCACCAACGAAGATAAGGCACGCCTAGTCAGAAAGGGGATTTCCATTCGGGAAAATGATGCAACCTGTATGCTGGTGGAGAAGGTATGGAAAGCCGCCCGCCGCTATGCGGAAGCAGGTTTTACCGTCTTGATTCACGGCAAGTCGGAGCACGAGGAGACGAAAGCAACCTTCTCCAATGCATCCAGCTACGGCCCCGCCCTGATGTTGCGAAATCTAATCCATGCGGAAAAACTGGGCGCGGTGTTACAAGCCAATGGTGCCGAGCGACGTGAGCTATTTGAAGCCTACTTTGCCGGACTCTATTCGAAAGGATTCAATCCGGAAATCGATCTGGAGAAAATTGCCGTGGTCAACCAAACTACTCTGCTGCGCAACGAGACGCTGCGCATCATCGACTATTTGCGCAGTGTGATCGTCTCAAAGTATGGTGAAGCAAATGCCGACGAGCACATCTGGTCCAAAGGCAAGGGGGATACGCTCTGCTACGCCACTCAGGTGAATCAGGATGCGCTGCAAAAAGCAGTCGAGAAGCCGGTGGACGCTGCCCTGGTAGTCGGTGGGAAAAACAGTTCCAATACCTTCCAGCTTTACCGCGTTTGTGAGGATCGTTTTGGAGAGCGTGCACATTATATCCAGTCGGAGACAAACATTCTGTCACTCGACCGGATCCGGCACTACGTTTTTCCCTATAACCTCGGCAAACTGCCGGTAAGTTCCGAAGTGGAGCGGCCCTTCCTCTGTGGTGCCCGGAAAGTGCCAAGGATTTTGCTGACGGGTGGGGCCTCCTGTCCAGACGGCATTATCCAGCAAGTCATTCACCGAATTAACAGCTTTTATCCCAGTAATGCCTTGAGGCCCGTGGAGGAGATTCTCGAAGCTTTTGAGTCCGAAGCTTGAGAAATAGAAATATGAGATTAAGCTCAACCCTGTGTTGATCGCGTTTACAGATTTAGAAGGTAATGCACGTCCAGGCGTAGTTTTTGAGGCCGGTTTGTTAGTCCGGCATCGACTCTACGGCTACCGAGGGGTGGTTGTCTCCCACGACCCTTGCTGTATGGCTGGTGATACTTGGTATCAGGCCAATAAAACCCAGCCCTCCCGGGAACAGCCGTGGTATCACGTTCTCGTGCATAACAGCGGGGGGCTTAGCACTTATGTCGCACAGTCCAATCTGGAGCCTGACGAGAGTGGTGCCCCTATCGAGCACCCGCGTCTGCGCTGTTACTTTTCGGATTTCAAAGACGGACGCTACCATCTCAAACAAAAATACGAATCTCCGAACTCATGAATTGGGCAAACCTGGGCGGACCGGACGGTATGCGGGTGACTCACGAATGTTGCTGAAAGTCTCCGCGTTCAGGTCCAGGTCTCCAATTGGTTACAAGTAAGCAGGCCCACGCACATTTTTGACCACTGTCATGGTGTCGCTGTCCGAAGTTTCTATTGTGCGTGGTTTAGGCGGGTGTTTACGCCCAGTCGAGTGCTTCCAATGTTCCAGATAACCTCGCACAAATTCCTGCGAACCCAGCACGGCGCCCTCAGATAAGTAGCGTATGCGGCATCGCAGTAAAGCGTATGTCGGTAAGACCCCTTGCTGCTTTTCCATGACCCGCACTGCCTCTGACCGATCAATCGATATTTTACCATCTGCGGGGAACGCCCCCTTGCCGAAAAGCATGCAGCGGTATTGCGCTAAAGCCTCTTGCCAAGAGATCGAGTAAAGCCCGGCAGTAAGAAACTTCAGCGAACGCACGGCATGCCGACGTCCAGCAACTGCCTCCGCATAACCACAGAAACGATAATCCTTCGGATCCTCGACGATCCCCGCACGCACTGGGTTCAGATCGATATAGGCTGCCATGGTTTGGAGCACATTGCCCTCACCCTCCACCAAAACGCTTTTAAACCGGTCCGACCAAAGCGGCCCATAGCGGTCATGGGTTTTATTAAACCAAGTGGAAAACCTTTGTTTCAAAGTCTTCATAAACGCGGAGACATCACCCATCCGCGCAAGCAGCCGCTGCCGAATCGCTTCTGCCTCATCACCCCCTGCTTTCAACTTCTTTTGCAAGATTGCCGCAGTTGCAGTTTCGTAGATCGTCGGCTTCGGGTAGAGCACTCGATAGCGGCGCATCAACTCCTTATCAGAAACATGCACCTGGGGCACCCGAACTAAAATATGGAAGTGGTTGTTCATTAAACAGTAAGTCAAAATTTCCACCCCCGAAAAATCAGCTACCTGATGAATCATTTTCCGCAAAACCTCCTTTTCACGGGTTTCAAAAAGGGCCTCACCATTCACAGTTCGGGACATGCAATGGTAAATTCCTCCTTTTGACTTCAAACGTCGTGCACGCATACAACCAAACAATTCGAATATTCTCTCATTGCAACTAAAATATAAGGGACAGGTATAAAATATGTTTTTATGCTGTTTGGCTGAATCCTTTGCCTTTTCGCTACGACAGAGCGGCTTCGCGATGGTTTTCGATGCCTTCCAGCATCAGCTCGCCGATGAGGGTGCTGGCGGTTGCGCTTTGTAGCCGCACAGGGACGAGTTCGCCGACCAGACGGTCGCTGGCGGGGACAATTACTTTGCGGTGGCCGCGGGTGCGGCCCATGAACATGCCTTCGCCGCGTTTGGCGGGACCCTCGAGTAATACTTCTTCTACTTTGCCGACGAGCGATTGGTTGCGGGCGAGAGAACTGCGACCGAGAATATCGAGCAAAAGCTGATTCCGCTCCTCTTTAATCCCTTTTGATATTGGGTCGCCCATCGGCTCGGCGGTGGTGCCGGGGCGGACGCTGTATTTAAACAGGTAGGCCATGTCGAAGCCGATTTCTTCAAAGTGTCGGCGGGTGAGTTCGAAGTCCTCCTCCGTCTCGCCGGGGAAGCCGACGATCACATCGGTCGAGATATAGACATCGGGGCGGACTGCGCGAAGCTGTTCGATGATGTGACGGAATTTCTCGATGGTATAGGGGCGCCGCATGGCTTTGAGGATGCGGTTACTGCCGCTCTGCATCGGGAAATGAAGGTATTCGCAGAGTTTGGGTAGGCGGGCATAGCAGTCGATCAAGTCCTGGCGAAAACCTACCGGATGGGGGCTGGTGAAGCGGATGCGCTCAATGCCGTCGATATCGTTGACCTGTTCGAGCAACTGAACAAAGGGGCTCTTTTTGTCAACAAAGGGGAACTCGCGCACGCCGTATTGGTTGACGATCTGCCCCAGCAGGGTGACCTCGCGGGTGCCCTTGGCTACCAGTTCGCGGATTTCTTCCAGAATCGACTCTATGGGCCGCCCCCGTTCTTCGCCGCGGGTTTTCGGGACGATACAGTAGGAGCACTTCATGTTGCAGCCCTGCATGATGCTGACAAAAGCGGAGATCTGGCGCTTGTCCTCGACGTGGGAGCGGATGGTATTTTGCGAGCCGATTTCCTCGTCCAAATCAACAATCGTCTCCGGCCGCGGCCCCTGGCCCTGCATGGTGGCGATCATGGCGTCGAGATGCTCCGGCACACGGTGAAATTTTTGGGTCCCCACGACGAGATCGAGATCCGGCAGCTGATCGAGCAGCTCGTTACCCCGATTTTGCGCCATGCAGCCCATGATGCCTACGAGCAGATTGGGATTTTTTCTTTTACGTGCGGTGACATGGCCGGCCTTGCCGATGGCCTTTTGCTCGGCTTGGTCGCGCACGGAGCAGGTGTTGAGCAGGATGACATCGGCATCCTTTTCGCTTGCGACCATGGAGTAACCTTTGTCGCGTAGCATGGCGGCAACGGCTTCCGAGTCCCGTTCGTTCATTTGGCACCCGTAGGTCTTGATGTAAACCCGGTTCATGAGAGGGCGCAGGATGCTGCTTTCATGGCATGTGTAAATATTGAAAATTAAATGATCAGCGTCGGCTGGATTCGGCAGACTACGGATTGACGCGGTGAGTGGAATCGGTTGTTCATAAGATCATGAAACATACAAAAGTTCTGCTAGATAAGTTGCCCGAGGAGGCGGTAGATTTGGTTGCCAATGCGGAAAGGGTGCTGGAGGGCGAATCGCTGAACGCAGTCCAAACCTGGGGGAGTGCGCTAGCAGCCGCTTATTTTATCCGTCATTCTGAGCTCACCGGTGCGATCCTGGCGGATGCAAGGGCTGCAGGTCTCGGCGAGGCGCACCTCTCGGATGCAAAAGGTGCGGCGGCATTGATGGGCATGAATACCGTTTATTTCCGCTTCCGACATATCATGCACACGGAGGCCTACACGCAAAAGGCTTTCAATCTACGTATGACCCGCATGAAGCAGGTGGCGACGGACCAGACTCATTTTGAGCTCTACTCGATCGGTCCTGCCGCTTTGGCGGGTTGCGAGCTTTGCCTGAAGGCACACGAAGCGGCGGTCAAGAAGGGTGGGCTTAATGAGGATAATGTGCACGATGCCGTGCGTATTGCCTCGGTCCTGAATGGCATCGCTGTTGCTTTGGAAATCCACCCCGCATAAACACATTCGATGAAAAAAGTCTTTATTTCCGGTTGTTACGATATCCTGCATGGCGGGCATATTCAGTTCTTCAAAGAAGCCCGCGCACTGGGGGATCACCTTACCGTATGCTTCGCTTCGGATAAAGTGCTTTGGGAGCACAAGAAGCGCCGCACCTCGATCCCGCAGGATCACAAGCTCGCACTGATGACTTCATTGGACATGGTCGACCAGGTGGTCATTGGCGACTGCGCTGAACTGGGGCTGGATTTCAAAGACCACTTCCTACAGATTCGGCCGGACATTCTAGCGGTGACGGAAGACGATCAGTATGAGGCTCAGAAGCGGGCCTTGTGCGCAAAGGTGGGTGCCGAATACGTCAAGTTACCGAAGACGCCTCCACAGTTCACGCCGGTATCGACCACATCCATCGTGCGCAATATACGGACGCCGACTTTTGCACCCTTGCGTGTCGATTTCGGCGGGGGTTGGCTCGACGTCCCCCGATACGCACGGCAAGGTGCCTACATTGTCAATTGTGCGATTTCTCCGTTGGTTTCATTGACGAACTGGGGTTATGAGAAGAAGTCCGGGTTGGGCGGCAGCGGAGCCTGGGCTTTACTGAATGGCAACGATGGGATCGCGAGCGAATTGGAGTTGGGTGTCGGCTGGCAAGACCCGGCGATCATCCGTGAGACAGGCCTTTGTGTCTGGCGCAGCGGTGAGAAGCCGGTGCTCCACTTTAAGCGGAATGGTGACTTCCTGCGGGGTCATATGGCGCTGCACTACACGGATATTCCACATGACACACCGGGTAACGCCGATAATGAGCGCGATTACGCGCTGGTTGAACGTGCCGGACACCTGGCAAAGGAGGCGGTCTTTGAAGCTTCATTACCGAAGCTCGGCGAGGCGGTGCAGCTCAGCTATGAAATGCAACTCAAGGAGGGCATGCAGGAGTTACCGGAGGCGTCGGGCTGTATCGGCAGGAAATACGCCGGCGGGGGTTGGGGTGGTTATGCACTCTATCTCTTTGCGAACACCGAAGACCGCGACACCTTTGTCTGCTCTGCCAACAACAATCGGCCGATCGAGCCGTATATTACGATTCGTTAATTTGGCAGCCTTTGCGGGCGTCCGACTTTAATGCCCTCGCTGAACCCAGTAATCACACCCCGCCCACCCTGAAATTACAGCACATTACAAATTTTACCATGAGCCTGATCGAAACCATCCGCACAAATACCGATACCATCATTGGCGAAGCTGAGTTGGAAGACCGCATGCACGGCAACCGCCCGTTGCGCGTCAAACTCGGAGTCGATCCGACGCGTCCGGATCTCACCTTTGGTCACCTCGTCGTCCTGAATAAACTTCGTCAGTTTCAGGATCTTGGGCACGAGGCGATTCTTATTATTGGGGACTTCACCACCCTGATTGGTGACCCGTCCGGTCGGTCCAGCACCCGGCCTGCTTTGACGAAGGAAGAAATCATAGGAAATGCCGAAACCTACCTGGACCAGGCCTTCATGGTGCTCGATGAAAACAAGACGACCGTCGTTTATAACAGTGAATGGTTCAATAAGATGGGCTTTGAGGACTGCCTTAAGCTGGCGCGCAAGATGACGGTTGCCCGCATGCTGGAGCGGGATGATTTCGCCAAGCGCTATGCCAGCAACGCGCCCATTTCGATCATCGAATTTCTCTATCCGCTAATACAGGGCTACGACTCGCTGGTCTTGAATGCCGATGTGGAAATTGGCGGTACGGACCAGTTATTTAACATGCTGGTTGGCCGTGCCCTGCAAAAAGATGCGGGTAAGCTGGAACAGGCCGTGATCACCATGCCGCTGTTGGTCGGCCTCGACGGAGTGAAAAAAATGTCGAAGAGTGTTGATAACTACATTGCTTTCACCGACAGCGCTAAGGAAATGTTTGGCAAGGTCATGTCGATCAGCGACGAGACCATGTGGGACTACTATCGGCTGCTGCTTGAATTTGATGAAGCGCGGGTCGAAAAGCTCAAGTCCGGGCACCCGATGGAAGCTAAAAAGCATCTCGCTTCCTCGTTGGTCGGACAGTTTCATTCCATGGCGGAGGCCAAGCACGAGCTCGAACAGTTCGAGCAGGTTTTTTCCAAAAACAAGCTGCCGGACGACATGCCGGTATTCACTTGGTATGACCTGGTCGGCGATGCCGCGAGTGCCCCGCTGTTCGAAGTGATGGCACAATCGGAACTATTCGAAAGCAAGGGTGCCATCCGGCGTTTGGTGCAACAAGGCGGCGTCAAAATCGACGGAGAGAAGCAAAGTGATCCGAACCTTGAGATCACCCCACCGAAGGGCGACCAGATCTTCCAGGCCGGAAAGCGCATCTTTTTCAAGATAGCGGGCTAGTTAAAGGAATACCGGACCACACGCCGAAAGCCGCTTCTGGCGGGAACTCTTCCAGAAAAAAGCTCTCTGATGAGAGTCGGTAGCCGAACACGATTGACCCGACAGCCGGTTCATCTTTCGCTGCGAAGCGTCTTGCTTTCGTTTATTTCGGCGATACTAAGCCATTTGTTTCCCCATGAATTTCTGCATTTTTCAAAAAGAAGGCTCTGCGCCTTGGCTGGTTGGTTTATTGCTCGGCAGCCTGCTGGTTTTGCCGACCGCGTGCCGGACCCCGGATAAGGCACCCGAGGATTCGGTGATTTTTTCGCCGCAATCCGGCTCACTTGGGCCTCATGAAGCGGCCTTGAAGGAAGTGCTACGGTTGATACCGCAGAGCGAGTGGGCACTCGCCCGCGAAAAGATGGCGGCCCTTTACGCCGAGTATCCCGAGGACCGCTCGGTGGCTCGCGTTTACAACTGGCTGGAGGACGAATATGAGAGCCAGCGTGAACTGGCGCTGGAGCGGCAGATCGATCTCGCTGCACCGAAACAAGAGCGCTTCAATCCGACGCTGCAAAGTGTGCTGACGGACCCGAAGCGGAAGAATTTGCCGATTTCGAGCACTACCCGTAAGGCCTTCGAGGATGCGAAGAACCAATTACTGGTGCCCAGTTCCTACAATCAGACGATTACACGCCAAGGGCAATTGGTCGACCACCGGGCGGCACCGGGGAGGATGGAACAGCTCTTGGAGCAACGGGTTTCGCTGCAACTCGATAACGTGAGCTTGGGGACGATCATCTTCACCCTGGGCGAGCAAGAGGGGCTGAACTTCGTCGCGGATCGCTCGCTACCGGCCTTCAATCAGACGCTCAGCGTAAACATTAGGGATGCGCCGTTGCGGGAGTTTCTGGACTATGTGACGCGCAATATGGATGTGCGTTTCCAGATCGGCGATGAGATCATTTGGATTGTCGATAGCAACAGCGAGGTCGCTGAGAGAGAAGAGACGCGCTTTTACCGGCTACGCAAGGGCTTCATCATGCCGGCCCAGTTTGGTTCCGGTGAGGTCGAGCGGGTGGTCGAGCGAAACCGGGATAATGTAAAAGAGACGCAGACCGAGCGGTTTAATCAATTCGTCAATGACGCGACAGAAAGTGAACCTTCGATCGAGCGTGCGATCCAGCGGTTTTTCACGGGCTCGGACTTCATGATGGATTATGAGCGGAATACGATCGTGGCACGTGGCACCCGCGAGCAATTGGCGACTTTGGAGCGTATTATCGAAGAGTTTGACCGGCCGATTCAGCAGGTGCTGATCGAGGCTCGTTTTATTACGGTCACGGAGGCACTTTTCTTGCAGTTGGGTGCGACTTGGGAGACTGGACGGGACGGGGTAGACCGGCGTGTGCCGACAGATTTTACCGGTTTTGGCAACGAAGTGGGCCTCGGCCTGCAGGAGACATTTACCAATGTGTTTTCCCGCGACAATCTCTCGGTGACCTTGAATGCGCTGGAGCAGAGTGGCGAGAGCGAGACACTCAGCGCACCGCGGCTCACGGTATTAAACAACCGCCCGGCCGTGATCACCGATGGCAAAACGCAGTATTACTACGAGGAGTATACGGTTTCGCAGACCATCCTTGAGCGCCGGTCGAGCTCGACCTTGGTACCTCAGGGGAAGCCCACCAAAATTGTTTCGGGCGTTTCGCTGGAAGTGCTGGCGAGTATCGGCGGCGACGGGCGTAATATCATGCTGGCCCTGGCACCCAAGGTGACCAGCGAAGTGGAGCTGGTCACTTTTGCGGAGGTGCGCGACCGGGATGAAACCGGGCAATTAGTCAGCTCGTTCGACATCCGCCTCCCGGAATCCCGCAACCAGGAATTGGCGACACGGGTTGTGGTGGAATCCGGCGAGACGGTGGTGATGGGCGGCGTCATGGAGCGGGACCGCAGCACCTTCGTCGAGTCGGTGCCGCTGCTGGGCAATCTGCCGGTGCTCGGTGCGGCCTTCCGCAGCCGGACGGAAGTTGACCAGCCCCGCTATCTACTGGTTTTCGTGACGGCAACTCTGTTGTCCGAAACCGGTGAATTCATTCGAACTCAGAACTAATCAGGCAGGAGCTGCCGGAAACGTATTTACGATCGCTTGAGAGCTAGCGGATTCATGCTTGGAAGCAGACAACAGACTTGGATTGTGGTGGATATTGGCGGACGCTGGATAAAGTGCGTACGCTATGTGATCCAGCAAGGCAGCGTCCGTGAGGCGGGGTCGCAATTGATCGACATACAGACGGAGGGATTGCTGTCGTCGGAAGAAATTGGTGTTGCAATCCGGCGGGCGCTGCACTCGGCGGGCGAACATCCCCTGGCGGTGGTTTTGCCCCAGGACTTAGCGATTTCCCAGGTGATGGATTTGCCGGCACCATCGGTGATCGACCGATCAAGCGAATTCGAGGATGAAATTCTCGAACTGACTGGATTGAGTGCCGGACGGTGTGTGTATGACAGGAACCCGCTGGAGCCGTTTGGCGGCTACGCCAGTCCGCAATGGATCACGGTGGCCAAGGAGGAGAATCTGTCGCGGCACCTTTCGCCGCTATTAGGACAGGGGCTGCACGTCGAGGCGGCCACCACGGTCGGAAACGCACTGGTCGCATCGTTCCGGCAGACGCATCCCGGAGTAGCGGACGCCTGCTTGGCCGATATCGGAGCGAAGCAGACCACCGTGGTCCGGCTCAAGCGAGGGGAGCCGGTCCAGATGACAAGTTTCAGCTACGGTGGCGAGAGCTGGACAGAGGCTCTTTGTGAGCACTGCCGCGAGGGTTTTGAGGAAGTCGAGGCGCGGCTTTTTAAAGAGGATTTATTTACCGAGCCAGTGCTCGGGCCGGTGCTGCATGGCGTGGTCGAGGCGTGGCGTGCCCGGTTGGTTGGGCAGATCGACGAGTGGCGGGAAGAGTTTGGTATGCCGGAAGATGCCGGTGCCGGAAGCGGCGGCATTTACCTCTTTGGAGGCTACTCTGCGGTCCGAGGCCTGCGCGAGACATTAGGACAAGCCGGAGGGCTGTCATGGCATATGCCGCAATCCCCGGTGGGGGAGTCCGCGCCGGTCTGGACGCCGACCCACGGAGCGGTTTTAATGGCGGCAGGACTCAGCGGGCTCCGGGCATCCATCCTTCCGCAGGCGCTCACTAAAATGCGACAGCGTCGATTGACTTTAGCGCGCTTGAAGGCGGGTGTGCTTTATCTATACGTGTTCGTTGCGATGGTTCTGTTTGGGGCCATTTATAAACAGCAGCATCACCTGGATGGACTGGTTGCCGCCAACCGGGAGGCCAGATCGGCCTTGTCGGAAATCGAGGCAGCCAAGGATTTGTTGACGCAACGGGATCAGCTGGCACGGCAGATCGAACCGGTCGTGCGGGGGCAATTGAATTCACTGGATAGTCTGCAAACTTTTCGGAAAATCCAGCATTTGCACCAGGACTTCGACTTCACTTTGATTCGCTTTGCGGATCGTCGGACCTATTTCCGCAAAATGGATGATTGGTCTGAACCAGTTGGCGCGGCTGAAGTCGAGCGGCCAAATGGGACAGTGAGCAGCGACGGTTCTTCACGTGC
The DNA here is from genome assembly GCA_003566795.1 of Puniceicoccaceae bacterium. Classification (GTDB taxonomy): domain Bacteria; phylum Verrucomicrobiota; class Verrucomicrobiia; order Opitutales; family Coraliomargaritaceae; genus Coraliomargarita_B. The sequence continues at coordinate 17,584 of PXBU01000110.1, forward strand.
TTTCGTTGTGGAGTTGGCACTGCCTGGTGGGCAAGCGGAGCGGCTCCAAACATTGAGTGCCATTGTGGGGCGACTGCGGGAGGAAACGTATTTCGCGAACGTGGACCGCTTGATAGGCGGGCCCGAATCAAACGGTGCAGCGAACGGGCTCTCCAGCGAGGGCGAAGCCTATGCGCTCTTATTGACACTGGCGGAGGCCCCATTGTCGGCGTCACGGGGTGCAGAGGAAGGAGCGGGGCGGTGAACGAAGGCTTTGACATTTCAACGGAGGGGACTCCGGATCGTCGCTTGCGCTGGCTGAGAGGTGGCGCGATCATCGCACTGGGCTTGCTCAGTCTGGCCTTGTATGTGTTGCTCTTTCGCCCGACGACGGCCGAGATCGCAGGCGTGGAAGCGGAGTTGGAACGGATTCATCTGCAGATTAAGGGGACTGGCTACGGTTACCCGGATACGCCTGGAGCGTATCGAGAGGATGCGAGCGCGAAGCTGGAGAGAATGCGGGAGCTGGTCGACGACTTGTCGGACTGGGTTGCATTCAACCCGGAGCTGCAGGAAAAGCTGACGTCCCGGTTCAGTGTATTGGAGTTTGAGCAGCGTCGTTTCGATATTCAGCAGAGCTTAATGCAGCAGGCTGAGCTGCGGGGAGCGAGTTTGCCGCCGGATTTGTTTGCCGGGCTGCCTTCATATTCGACGACGACCGAGCGGTCGCAGTTGCTCTGGTTGCATCTGGAGTTTTTCAGTCACGTGCTGGAGGCGCTCTTGGCGAACGGTGGAGATCTGCATGTTGAGCGGATCGAATCACTGCCGCTGCGCACTACGGCGGCGGAGGGCTCTGCCAAGGAGGTCCGACTCCGCTTGCAGTTAAAGGCCCCGATCTCTTCGCTGGCGGCTTTTCTGAATGGAGCTTTGCCTGGGGACACCAATCCCGGCTCGATGGAGAAAAAGGCCTACAGCATCAGCCGCCTGGATCTGCAGCGCGCCCCCGATAGCAACGACGGGCAGGTAATACTGAGCGTCGTGCTGACTGGTTTCATCCTCAACGACTTCGCCCTTTGATGGAAGTATCCTCCAGAGCCTCGACCTTTAGTCTGATCGCGATCTGTTTTGCAGTTGCTTTGCTGGTTGTGGTGTTCGTCGATCTCATGCGTCCGCAGTTGCCACGCCTGGAATCGGTTGCTGGAAAATCACCCGTGCTGCAGGATAACTGGTTTTCCGAGCGCACATTCAAATTACTGACTAGCGCGGCGTCGACACTTGAGGGAGTTGACGCGTCGTCGGATCCATTCAAGCGCCCGGGCTGGGCAGTCGCACCCGCCGATCCGGAGTTACTTCCGCCAGTGGAGCCGACGCCCGAGCGGCCCCCACCGCCACCGGCGACCAGGGAAATTTCTTTGGTATATCGGGGATTTTATCGGTCCAGTAGCGGCGAACCATTCGCCTACGTGGAAGTTGATAATGCGATGCAGGTGTATCCGATTAACAGGAGTGTCGCCGCAAGCTGGCAGATTATTGAGGCCAACGCAACGGAGCTTATTCTCGAACACGCGGATGAAGGTCGTAGGCTATTCCCGTTTAACCAGAAAAAAAGTCTGGAAGTGCCACTCCAATAGCAGGCATAGTAGGCGTTGAATGGCGAACGCGGCGCACAAAAACACGAATGACATCGGCACGGCCCTGGTGGCGAAAGGCATCTTGAGCCGGCGGCAGCTGGATTTGGCGCGCCGTCGGGCCAATCGCCAGAGTCTGCCTTTGCACCGCGCGATTATCGAGTTGAACCTGGCCACCGAGCAAGAGACTTATCGTGCGCTGGCTCAGCTGCATGGATTGCCCTACCGGGAAATCGACGGGCTGTCGGTGCCGCTGCAGATTCGCGAACGCGTGCCGGTTAAGCTGGTTTTGCGCTACACGGTCTTTCCGGTGGAAGAGCAGGAGGGCATGCTCACGCTGGCTTTTGCTGATCCACCGACAGCAGCGACCTTATCGAATCTACGACTCGCCTTGGGGCAGCGGCTCCGAACGGTATTGGCCACGCCGAGTGAGATCCGCGCTGCGGTGGAACGCCTCTACGGGCTGGGGGCGGAGACGATCCAGCAGTTGCGGGAAGACCGGGGCTTGCCAACACCGGAAGAAGCACTGACTTTTGAAACCAGCGAAGAACAGGAGGATTTGCAGCAGGGCGCGGAAGACGCCTCGATTTCGAAATTCGTCACCCAAATCCTCTATGAAGCACTCCGCCTGGAAGCAACCGACATCCATATGGAGCCCTACGAGGACAGGATGCGCCTGCGCTACCGCATCGACGGGATTTTACAGGACATCCCGGTGCCATCCGGGCTACAGGAGCTCTATGGCGCGATCGTCTCCAGGCTGAAGGTGATGGCCGGTTTAAACATCGCCGAGCGCCGTTTACCCCATGACGGGCGGATCGCGATGAAGCGTGGGAGCCGCCGCTACGACCTCCGGGTATCGATACTGCCCACGCGCTTGGGGGAGTCCGTCTGCTTACGTGTGCTCAAGCGCGACGACATGAGCCTTGAATTTGAACGGCTCGGGATGCCGCCGGAGGAGCAGGTGTCGATTAAGGGGGTGATGGGTCTGAGTCAGGGGATGATGTTGCTCACCGGGCCGACCGGGAGCGGCAAAACGACCACGCTCTACACCGCATTACAGCATTCGCGCGACGAGGGGCGTAAGATTATCACGGTAGAGGACCCGGTGGAATACCAGATGGCGGGCGTTTCGCAGATTCAGGTGCGGCCGGATATCGGACTGACCTTCTCTTCGGGACTACGCTCAATTCTCCGGCACGACCCCGACGTGGTTCTAATCGGGGAGATCCGCGATCAAGAGACTGCCGAAATTGCGATACGAGCCTCACAGACCGGACACCTGGTGCTTTCGACGCTGCACACCAACGACAGTCCGAGTGCGGTGGTGCGGCTGATTGATATGGGGGTCGAGCCTTTCATGGTGGCCTCGTCATTGATTTGCAGTATCGCCCAGCGGCTGATTCGTTTAAATTGCCGTAATTGTCTGCAGGAGGAACCTGTGCGGGATCCGGTGGTTCGTGCGGAGATGGCACAGGTTCTGGCGCTGGAGCCAGCGGAAGTCCGCTCCATGCGAGGGACGGGCTGCGTCGAGTGTGGCGAGCGCGGCTATCGGGGCCGGGAGGCAATTTACGAATTCCTCTACTTAACGGATCAAATAAGCGATCTGATTCAGCCCGGCATCACTTTGGCGAAGCTCCGCGAGGCGGCTCGGGCTGAGGGCTGGCGGCCTCTGCGGGAGGTCGGGTGGGCAAAGGTCCAGTCAGGCATTACTTCGATCGAGGAGCATCAGCGGGTGACCCGGCGGGCGGAGCATTTATTACGGCGGGGCTAGTGGAGGGTCCGATAAATTTCGCAACTTCGTTGGGTCTAATTAATTGACATTCAAAACCATTGAATAGACAAACAGAGCGTGTTCGGATTTCTTTCAAATGACATCGGTATCGACCTAGGCACCGCAAACACTCTGGTGTTTGCGAAGGAGAAGGGTATCGTCCTGCATGAACCTAGCGTCGTCGCGATCTACACCTCGACGAAGAAGGTCTGCGCGGTGGGCTCTGATGCGAAGAAGATGCTGGGGCGCACCCCCGGAAACATCACTGCCATTCGGCCGATGAAAGACGGCGTCATCGCTGACTTCGAGATCACCGAGGCGATGCTTCGCTACTTTATAAACAAGGTAAACCGTAAAAAGACCTTTGTGGCACCGCGCATCGTGGTCGCCGTGCCCTCCGGGATAACAGAGGTGGAGCGTCGGGCGGTGAAGGATTCTGCTATCCGTGCTGGTGCCCGGGATGTGGTGCTCCTGGAAGAGCCGATGGCGGCTGCCATCGGTGTGGGCCTACCCATTGATGAACCGGCGGCCAACATGATCGTCGATATCGGCGGCGGCACTACGGAGGTCGCGATTATTTCCCTCGCAGGGGTGGTTTACAGTAAAAGCATCCGTGTGGGTGGCGACGAAATTGATAGCTCCATCGTCAATTATATGAAGCGCGCCTACAATCTCATGATCGGTGAGCGCACCGCCGAGGAGATCAAGGTGCGGGTCGGTTCGGCTTTTCCTCTGGAAGAAGAGCTTTCAATGGAGGTGCGCGGTCGCGATTCAGTCGCGGGTCTGCCGAAGACCATCACCATCACCTCGCAGGAAATTCGCGAGGCGCTCTCCGACACCATTCAGGCGATCGGAGATCTGGTGCGAAATGCGCTGGAGCGTTGCCCTCCCGAATTATCCGCCGATCTGGTGGATCGCGGCTTTTTCCTCGCAGGCGGTGGCGCATTGATCAAGGGACTTGATCAGATGCTGAGTGATGCGACTGGCCTGCCGGTCATCATCGCTGACGATCCGTTGAGTGCAGTTGCCAAGGGCACCGGGATGGTGCTGCACGAGTTGGCATTTCTCCTTAAGGACCTGGCCGGGGCTCCTAAAAACTAAACGAGCGACGTGGCGAAAAGACGCCTCGATAATTACAAGCCTGTTGTCGCCCTTGGCGTCTTCCTGGTTGCGTGGTGGATTCTGCCAATGGGGGTGAAGGTGTTTTTAAAGGCGAGTTTTACCGAGTTTCAGGCTCCTGCCCTGGTGGCCAGTTCCTACCTGGACGATCTGGAGGGCTTTTGGGCGCGGCGTATGCACTCCAAGCGGGAGTTGGAAATTGCCGGGCAGGAGATCGCGCGCGCGAAGTCTTATTACCAGTTCAATGCGCAAAGGGTGGACACACTGGAGGCGGAAGTGCGCCGCTTGGAGGCGATCCTGGATTTGCCGAGTCGCCGGGAATACCGCTACGAGGTCGCGCGGGTGATCCGGCGTGATTTGAGTGCCTGGTGGCAGCACCTGATCCTCCGCAAGGGGCGTGATTACGGTATTCCTGAGGGGGCGGCCGTGGTTTTTGCGGGCGGCGTGGTCGGGCGGGTGGTTGAGGTCAACGCCTTTACCAGTCGGGTGGAGCTGATCTCGAGCCCTAATTTCAGGATGGCGGCTCAGTTTGAGGGCGATCCCCGCCCCGTTGTTTACGAGGGCTTACCACAGTCGGGCTTTGGCGATCCGGTCGGGCGGGTGAGTGATGCAGCGCAGGACTTGGTGGCGACGACGCAAGAACCGCTCCAATTGGTCTCGACCCACCTCGGGGGCACCTTTCCCGCCGGCCTCGCGATTGGCCGAGTCAGCTGGTTGGAGCCCGGCAGCTCCGGCATCTTCCAGACCGGAGAAGTCATATTGGATCGGGATCTTCTGAGCTTGCACGAGGTCGCAGTGCTTATCCCACTCAACTCCCAGCAGAGCGATAACAATGTTCCTTGATCCGCGTGCCATCATTATGTTCGGAGCCAATGCGCTGCTGATCTTCCTGGTCCAGCTGGTCAATTCCGGGATCTCGGGCTGGCCGGTGTATCTCTTCATTCTAGGGCCGATGGTGGTGCTGCCCGCGCTCTACCTGCGGCATCAATCCTACTTTATATGCACTTTATGCAGTGGCCTATGGGTGGATACGACGCTGGGTGTGCCGTTGGGCTTTTTTACCACGCTCTTTCTGGTAGCGGGTGCCATCATCTTTTCGATGCGGCTGCGCTTTCGGGCGGAGCACAACTATCATCCGATCCTGCTGGCGCATAGCGTCAACCTGTTTTTATTGATCGTGCTGACTATGAGCGCCGGGGGTGCCTACCTTGGTGTCATGAGTTTCTGGATACAAGTTCTGACGACACTAACTTGCTCGCATGTGGCCCTGCTGTTGGTGGCTCCCTGGTTTTTTAATTTCGAGCGGCAGCTCTTTGAGATTTGCCACCTGCAAACCGAGCCGGAGGATCTGCCGCTGTTATGAGCCAGTATGATGTGCATCGAGGGGACAACCCGCGCACCCTGTTTTTGTTATGGATCGTGTTGGCCGCCACCATGGTGCTGTTGGTCGGCTTGGGCTGGCGGCAGCTGATCGCCAGTAGCAAGTATGAAGAAGTGGAAAAGCGCCAGACCGAGCGGCGCATCCTGATGCCCGGTCCACGCGGTAACATCTACGATCGCAAGGGGAATTTGCTTGTCGGGAACCGTGCGCACTACTCGGCCGTAGTCTATCTGGATGATCTGCGTCCGGAGTTTCGGCAGGAGTATTCCGAGATTATCCGTGCCGAGCGGGCAGCACTGCGCGCGGCCTACGAGGCGACTCCGGAAAAGGAGCGTCCTAAAAAACTCCCCTTGCCGAATTATAGTGAATTGCAGTGGGTGGCGCGGGAGAATGTCATCCAGCGCTACGTGGATGAGATTAATCGTATCACCGGACGGGACGACACCTTGGCGACGAACCGGATCATCCGCCATTTCAATGAGCAGTTGCTACTGCCGCTGCCCCTGGTGGAGGATTTGAAGGAGGACCAGTATGCCCGGCTGGTGGAGCAAGTGCCGGTGGACTCGCCGATCAAGGTCCACACCGGAGCAGTGCGTTATTATCCCCACCATTCGGTTGCCGCGCACCTCTTGGGTTATGTGCAGTGGGACGACCCGGATCTGGACGACTTGCCCAGCGGTGGCATTAAGACGTTTTTCTTTAAAAAACAAATCGGCAAGACTGGGCTGGAGCGCTCCTTCGATGAGCTGCTCTCCGGAACCACCGGAACTGAGATCTGGCGGGTGGATCCACTCGGTTTCCAGGATTCGCGGCTGGAGATGATGGCACCGGTTCAGGGCGACGACCTCATTACCAGTATTGATCTTGACCTGCAACGGACGGCAGAGATTGCCCTGGGTGATCGTAAGGGTGCCGCCATCGCCGTCGACGTGAAGACGGGCGAGGTGTTAGCGATGGCCAGTCATCCTGCTTATGATTTAAATGACTTGAGCCCCTTCATTCCTCGCAACACCTTTGATGCGATCAACGAGCAGGGGGCTTGGCTGAATCGGGCGGCCCAGCTCTCTTATCCACCAGGTTCAACCTTTAAAATCCTTACGACGATTGCTGGTATGCGGGCTGGCACCATCCAGCCTGACGTGCGGCACCAATGCCAGGGCGTGCACCGCGTGGGCAACCGGATTTTCCGCTGCCATGCCCGCCATGGGCACGGAGAGGTCGACACGGCCACCGCCATTGCGGCCAGCTGTAATGTTTACTATTATCAGGAGGGCTTGCGGATGGGGATCGATGCGATCAGTGCCGAGGCCGAGCGCTTCGGCCTGCATCAGCAGACCGGGATCGAGTTACCCTTCGAGACCCGCCGACTGGTGGTGCCGGGCAGATCTTGGAAGCGCGAGCATATCGGAGCGGGCTGGGTGCCGGGAGACACGGCCAACACCGCCATCGGGCAGGGGTTCCTGCTGGTGACGCCGCTGCAAATGGCGACGTTCATGGCCTCGGTGGCGCGCGGCGAAACGCGCACTCAGCCGACGCTGTTGGCTCTCTCGGCGGAAGAAGCTCAACGGGTCGATCATGGGGGCGAACCCATTGGCTTGGACCAGTTGCAGTGGGAGCAGCTTTGGGAGGGGATGGAGCAGACCGTGGGCCCGAACGGGACTGGACGCTTGGTGCAGGTCGATGGGCTGCGCATCGCGGGCAAAACGGGCACCGCAGACTTCCGCGCGCATGGGCAAAGTGTCAACCTGGCGTGGTTTATCGGATGTGCGCCGGTGGAAGACCCGCAAATTGCGGTGGCTGTTATGGTTGAAGGCTCGACCGCTGCCGATCGATTTCACGGAGGCTCGACCGCCGGGCCCGTGGCGAAAGATCTTTTTCTGGAGTTTATCGAGCAATACCCGGAGCGTGCGGGTTTTTCGGGTGTGCGCTGAGAGTTTTATTTAACCTAACCTACTTACGCAGGGTCCAATTAGCATGTCCATCGTCTTCAAAAAACACCAACAGGTGTATTGGGCAATCTTAGCGGCCATATCTACTGGACTACTTTGGGTGCTTTCGATCCCCCCCTTTGGCTTCGCTGAGGCCGCTTACGTTGCGTTTGTGCCGCTGCTGCTCTGGCTGTATAGTCGACCAGCGGGTAAAAGCTTTTGGCTGCTCTCGCTGGCGACCGGGTGGGGGAGCTGGCTGGCGATTTTGATCTGGCTGCGGCACGTCACCTGGCTGGGCACATTGCTGCTGAGTGCCCTGCTGGGCGGGCTGTTTGTGCTGTGGGTGCTGTTCGCCCGATTCCTGATGCCGAAACTGGCGGAGAGCAGCTTTCCTTCGCGGCTGACAGGCTTTGCGGCGATTGCCGGAGCGTGGGTGCTCATTGAATGGCTGCGCACCTGGCTGTTGTGGGGCTTTCCCTGGGCACCTCTCGCTCTAAGCCAGTGGGAGCGCCCCGTCGTGCTCCAGCTCGCCGCGTGGACGGGTGCCTACGGTGTCAGCTTTTTGCTCATTTTCTTTAATTGCTGCGTGGCGCAGACCGTGCACCACCGCTTTGTCCGATACCAACCCAAGATGTGGACCGGATGGTTCAGTGCAGATCTCTATCTCGCCATGGGTAGTCTCGGGTTTTGCATCTACCTCTTCTTTTATACCTTGCCGGAGCGCGGCTCTGCACAGGAACTGTTCACCGCCGGAGTGGTGCAGCCCTATATCCCGCCGGATTTGAAGTGGGATACTGACCGCGCCATGGAGAACCTGGAGGTGCTGGAGCGGCAGACGCGGTTTGTCGCCAGTTTGGAGAATGATGTGTTGCTCTGGCCGGAGGCCGCCACCCCCTGGCCCGTCCGCGGCTACCCGGCGATGACAGCACGCGTCATCGGGCTGGTGGAAGAGGTCGAAAAACCGATTTTGATGGGTAGCCTCGGCTACGAGCGAGAAACGGACCTTTGGTTCAACGGCGTTGCCCTGGTCTCGCCGGAGTCAGGACTGAGCGAAGTTTTCTATAAGAAGCGCGAGCTGGTGCCCTTTGGCGAATACGTGCCGCGGCCCTTTGATAGGATTGCCGACTCCTTCGTCCCGCTGGAGGGCAGTTTCGCGCCAGGCAAGGACCCCGCTTTGATCGATCTGGAGATCAACGGGCAGAACTACCAAATCGGTTCGCTTATTTGCTACGAGGATGTCTTTCCATCACTGGCGCGGGAGAGTGCCCGCGCTGGGGCGCAGATCTTCTTCGTAGCGACGAACAATGCCTGGTATGGCGAAGAGGGCGGTGCGGAGCAGCACGCGGCGCACTCGGTACTGCGCGCAGTGGAGAACCGTCGTCCAGTGATACGCGCCGGCAATGGCGGCTGGAGCGGCTGGATAGATGCCTATGGCACCGTGCGCGAGGTACTCCTCGACGAGCACGGCAGCATCTACTTCCGGGGCGGCGGCAGCTACACGGTCTCCCATTTTAACCAGTGGATGCACCAACAGACTTTCTATACCCGACACGGCGACTGGTTCGTCGCGCTCATTGCCCTTCTGTGCTCGCTCATTGGCTGGCGATACTCGCCGCTTGGGCTGGGTCGATCTCGTGGGAGAGATCACGATTCTTAAAACCGCCGCCCACTTATTCAAGGATAGCGATAGCCGCAAATAATAGAAGTCGGCGTGCCGTACCCTGCGTTAGGGTTTCTTTTTTTTAGAAGACTTGGAATGGAAGCGCGCTTGCTCTTCGGCAACGACCAGCCCTTCCCTGCGCACTTGCTTAAAAAATATGTCAAACGGTCTTTGTCAGGAGCACCACGTTTCAGAAAACTTGACGGTAGGGGACATTAACCTATATGCGTTAGCTAGTCTGGCAGGACGAATGTTTTCACTGTGGTGACATTCCTGCGAGCGGCTTTTCCACTCCATTCATTAAAATGAATTTCAAATCAAAGCAAAACGTCAAAGAAGCTGATTCCGTCCGAGAGCGACGGTTTAGACTGCTGTATGACGACTGCAAGCGCATGATGTTTTGGGCTTGGTTCATCTATCCTGTCTTGTTGGTTGTGGGTCTGGCCTATGTCGGCAAAAAAATTACGACATTATACCATCGGGCCGATCAACCTGTTGCTCAAGAAAAGGTAATCGAGCCCCTGGCGGATCCCAACTCGGAAGTGGGGCGCGCAGAGATTCTCGGGCGCTTGGCCGATTCCTCGGACGATCCCTGGGCGTGGAGTCAGCAATTGGAAAAGGGTGAGCTACATCTGACGGGATGGATTATGCATGCGGAAGAGTATCGAGCCTTTGAGGCGCAGCGACAGGCGGATAATCTATCGGTAAACTTTGTCGGAGATAACCGAGGTTTCCGGGCTAATTTTGTCGGTGGCGAAGTGGTCGCGCCTCCTCGATTTGCCAGTCTGGTGGATGAACCGGTGGCCCGTGGACTCATCGTCCTGGTTCATAGTCTATGGGGCGGAAGACTGCATCACCATGGGCTTGAAGTGATCGAAAGAGCGAATTTTGAAATCACCGACTGGAGAGGTGTCCCGTGTCTCTCGGTTGCATTTTATTGTGATCGAGATCAGGTTGAAGTGAAGTTACTACTCGAAAAATCCACCATGATGTTGCGTCAGCGCAGGGAAAAATATGCAAATGGGCTCGAAGTAGTCTACACGGTGAATGAGTTCCAACGGGCTGGTAACACCCAGCAAGCTAGCAGCCTTGATCTGAGAATCGGGCCGGACGATTTATACCAGGCGCAAATCTCAAGCATTCGGGTCAATCGGCCAGAGTTGACCGAATAGCTGGCTGTGCGGGGACATGCCTCGCATCAAATTTAATCAGGCTGAATGCCTTATTTTTAGTTTGGACAGAGAAACCGAGTGAATCTATTTTTCTGGTATGAACGTTTTAGTAGTCGGAGGGGCGGGTTACATCGGAAGTCATTGTGTGCGTCAATTGCTGGCTGCCGGGCATCGCCCGGTGGTGCTGGATAATCTGGTCTTCGGCCACCGCCAGGCGGTCGCGCCGGAGATTCCTTTTTATGACGGTGATTTGGGCGACCCGGCGGTGGTCGCACCCATTCTGAAAGACGAGCAGATCGAGCTGGTGATGCACTTTGCCGCGTTCGCCTACGTCGGCGAGTCGGTCACCGAGCCGCGCAAGTATTACGAAAACAATTTTGTCGCGACGCTTCGCTTGTTGGAAACCATGTTAGACAACGGGGTGAGCAAGTTCGTCTTCTCCTCCACCTGCGCGACCTACGGGGAGCCCGACACGCTGCCGATGGTGGAGACGCTGCCCCAGGCGCCGATCAATCCCTATGGCCAGACCAAACTGGATGTGGAAAACTGCCTGAAGGCCTTTGCCCACGCCTACGGGCTCAGCTTCGCCGCCTTCCGCTATTTCAACGCCGCCGGCGCCGCCGAGGATGGCAGCATCGGCGAGGACCACAAGCCCGAGACCCACCTCATCCCGCTCGTCATCGATGCCGCCACCGGTCGCCGGGAAAACATTAAAATCTTCGGCACCGACTACGACACCCCCGACGGCACCTGCCTGCGGGACTACGTGCATGTCGATGATCTGTCCCGCGCCCACATTGCGGTCTTCGATAAGCTGAATGAACCCGGTGCCGGTTATTTCTATAACCTCGGCACCGGTCGGCCCAACTCCGTGCGTGAAATCATCAACGCGGTGGAGGCAGTGACGGGCTTGAAGGTGCCGGTGGTCGAGGCGGACCGCCGGGCTGGCGACCCGCCCGCGCTCTACGCCGATTCATCCAAGGCCCAAGCCGAACTCGGCTGGGAGATAAAGTATACCGAGGTGAAGGACATCATCGCGACGGCGTGGAAGTGGCACCAGGCCCACCCCAACGGCTTCGACGATTAGCCCCCAGTGCAAAGATCCACTCCGTAGGGGCTTTCCTAGGGAAGCCCGCGAACGCACCAGGGATTTCGCGCATTTCCAGAGATCTTCGAACGCTCAAGGATCAAATAAGTTTTCTCACGGGAAAAACCTATCGAAAAATCCGTAGCGGAACGGTGAAGCCGTTTCGATGAATCATCGTGAAATCGGGTCGAAATGGGTTCCCCATTCCGCTACGGGGTTTTGGTAAGCGAACGCACGAGAGGTTCCGCGAACTTCCAAGACACCCCCGAACGCCCGCGGGTGCCGCACAGCAGCTCCCCTACCAGGCGATCAAACCGGCAATTTCATCCCACGCATTAAAATTACAAAAATGCCCAATCAGCGGCTCCTTCGAACTTAAAATTAACGTAAATTAACGGTTCAACTCATCCCTTTGGAATAATCCGTGTTAATCCGCGTTCATCCGTGGTTCCACTGTTTGATTCAGCATCGTCGTTAAAAGGCCCCAACCGCAGTCAGAGGATTGACCGGCTAGCGGGATTCCAGCTTAATCGCGGTATGGATATTCTTCTCGGTCTCGTCATTGGTCTCTGCGTGGGTGCGGGCGTCGTTTATTTTTTGCTCAACCGGGAACTGGGCCAGGCACAACAAAAACTGGCGGGGCTGGAGTCGCAGCGCGATGCCGAGCTCAAGGCGGCGGGCGATAAGTTAAAACTTTTGGAGCGAGCCCGCGAGCAACTGGAGTCCAGCTTCAAGGCACTCTCGGCTGAGGCACTGTCCCGCAACAACGCCGATTTCCTCAATCTGGCCAAAGCCACGCTTGAGAAATACCAGGAGGGCGCGAAGGGGGACTTGGAGAAGCGCCAGATGTCCATCCAAAAAACAGTCGAGCCAGTCAATGAGGCGCTGCGGCTCTTTAACCAACGCATCGAAAAGATCGAGGACCGCCGCACCGCGACGGACTCGAGTTTGAAGCAGCAATTAGAGCAGCTCTCGCAGGCGCAAGCCGAGCTGAGCCGCACGACCGGCAGCCTGGTGCAGGCGCTGCGCGCCCCACAAGTGCGGGGGCAGTGGGGCGAGATGCAGCTGCGCCGCACCGTCGAGATGGCCGGCATGGTCAACTACTGTGATTTCCTGGAGCAGGCCTCGCACGAAACCGGCGAGGGCCAACGCCAGCGACCGGACATGTTGATCAAGCTGCCCAATGAGCGCCAAGTGGTGGTCGACGCCAAGGTCCCGCTCGCCGCCTACCTCGACGCGCTGGAGGCGAAGGACGCCCAGGTGCAAACCGAGCGGATGCAGGCGCACGCCCGGCAGTTGCGCGACCATATCAAAGGCCTCTCGCAAAAGGCCTACTGGAACCAGTTTGAGAATACGCCCGAGTTTGTCGTGCTCTTCGTGCCCAACGAGACGATCTTCAGCGCCGCGCTGGAGCAGGATCCGCAACTGATCGAGTTGGGGGTGCAAAACAAAGTCATCCTCGCCACCCCGACCACCCTCATTGCCCTGCTCAAAGCCATCGCCTACGGTTGGCAGCAGGAGGCCATCGCCCGCGAGGCCAAGCAGATCGCCGCCCTGGGGCGGGATCTCTACGAGCGCATCGGGGTGGTCACCGGTCACTTCGCCAAGCTGGGCAAGAGCCTCGACCAAAGCGTCGGTCACTACAACAAGGCCATTAGTTCGGTGGAAAGCCGCTTGCTGGTGACCGCGCGGAAGTTTGAAGCACTCGACAGCTCGAATGCGGATGCGCTACCCGAAGTGAGTGCGATTGAAAAAGTGCCGACTTTGCCCAAGGATGCGGAGGGGTGAACATTGAACGCCGTAGGAGAGGGCTCGTGGGCGGGCATAGTCTCTGCGTCGCCCCCTCCCCAGCCACTGCCCGCATCGACCAGACGACACCGCCCGCCGCAACTCTCGTGGCGTGTCCGCTTGCCGGACGCCCGAACGGAGAGGCGCTCCCGCTTATGAAAAGAATCCGCAAACCACAGCCATGCCACGCAAAGCAAGCCTGGTTTTTTCAGAAGTCAGAGGACAGAGGACTCGCGCAGAGGCGCACAGGCGCGGAGGGTTGCCGCCGAATGATTGACGCGCATCGTAGCGGTGTGCTTCAGCCACCGTCCCCGATTGGAACCAGCGGCTGCGAGCGCTGCGGTGGCTAAAGCACACCGCTACGGTTGAGCCCCAGCGGAAAAACCATAATAGCACCCTCGTAGGAGAGGCTCTTGAGCTGTACGGTATGTCATGCAAAACATCAGTGTTACCGGCATTATTCTGCCGTAAATTATTCTGCCCTCAGCCCCCGGTCTCCAGTTGCAAGCGAACCCATTTTTCGTTACCAGTCTTGAATCTTACAAACCAGCGCCATCATGACCCCAAACGAAGACGACCCCATCGAATTTGAAATTAACGGCGAACTCGACCTGCACACCTTCCGCCCACAGGAGGTGGGCGAGCTGGTGCCGGACTACATCGGGCTGTGTCAGGAAAAAGGTATCAGCCGCGTGAGAATCATTCATGGCAAGGGCATCGGCACCCTGCGCGAGACCGTGCATGCGCTGCTGAAGCGCGACGAGCGCGTGAGCGACTTTCACCTTGCCGACCGCGGCGAGGGCGGCTGGGGTGCCACCATCGCCTATTTGAAAATACACGAATGATTTTATCTAGTGGCGTGTCCGCTTGTCGGACGCCCCGAGGGTAAGAGGGTGTGCTCAATATTATGCAGGGCTCCGGAGTCAACCATGCGCCTTTTGAAGCATTCGGAGCCGGATTTGCCAGTCGATGCCGCCACGGCGTCCGGCAAGCGGGCACGCCACATGGAGGACACCTGGGGTTTTCATCCGTCGGTGATCCTGCGGATTATTGACGGATCGCCTCGATGTTAATCGTCACATCCACCGTTTTACCGACGGCAGGTTGGCCCGCGTTGACGCCCCAGTCGGTGCGGTCAAGCGTGGTCTTCGCCACCCAGCCGGAAAGGAAATTGTCGCCCATGCCCTGGCCAAACCCGAGGAGTTCCACATCAAGCACCACCTCCTTGGTGACCCCGCGCATGCTCAGATCGCCGGTTACTTTGAATTTGTTCTCACCTTCTGCCTCGACCCATTTGGTGGACTTGAAGGTCATCAGCGGGAATTCCCCGGCATGAAAGTATTCGTCCTCCTGTAGGTGGGCGTCGCGTCTTTCGCTATCGGTATTGACCGAAGGGATTTTGATGCTGGCTTCGACCGAGCTCTTGGTCAGGTCGTCGCGATTGATTGTGAGCGTGCCTTCGAAGTCGGAGAAGCGACCAGTCGTTCTCGCAACAAAGTGGCGGATGCTGAATTCAACCGAGGAGTGGACGGTGTCGATTTTGTAAGTTTCAACATTTCCATGGTCATGACCATGGTGATCAGCGAAGGCAGTCGAGGCGAGGGCAAGGCCGCTAAGGAGAATGGCTGTGGTAGCGAGGATTGTTTGCTTCATAATAATAGTTAACGATTCCGTGTTGGTTGTTTATACAGGATGAAGAACAATCACTGCGGAAGGGGCCACCCAGGAGATTTTGTAAGTACACGAAAGTTTCGTGTGTGCCCCTTTCGCAGTGATCTACACACTAGATCACCTGCGGCAGGGTTTCCTTACAGCCTTTAGTGGAAAGAATATAAACGTGCTCGCCATCGGTCCAGGCCTTGAAGGCTTGATTGCCGACCTCGTAGACCGTGGGTTCCTCGGGTTGGAACGATCGGGGGCAATCGGACTTGCGGATCGTGATCAAATGGACCACCTGGTCATACTGGAAGCAAATCATGCTCATCTGCGTGCCATTATATTCGAAAGTGGCACAACCAAGCGACGCGTTTCCCTTGAGGGCGCGCGGTAATTTCGAGGGGCTGGGGGAGCCGACATTATTCAGGTAAGCTTGCAAAGTTTCCGGTTCGTTGGAGGCCATATCGAAGCCGCCGCGCGAGCCCTGATTCCCGAGTTCGCGCGCCAGGAACTGGATCATGTCCGGCACGCCCGCTTGGAGTGCCGCGCCATTGGAAGGTGCCAGCGGCGCCTGCGAGTGATCCCGTGGGATTGCAAATAGGACAAAAAGCAGGACCACCGCCGCAGCGGCCCCAACGCCATACCTGCGCCACCATCCGAATGAGGTGCTCCCGCCCGTAGGGACTCTGCTCGCCGTTTCGGCAGGCTCAAGGCCCTGAGGCTCTCGCAGGGCGGATGTCGCGAATGGCTCCTGCCGGGTCGGGAAGTCAACGGCATCATCCTCGTCTGGATATAAGTCGCCAATCCTAGAGCTAGCATCGGCCTGACTCCGCAAGGCATGCGCCCGCATGCCAGCCAGGATGCTGGCCTTCAGGTCGGCCGGAGGCTCGATTGCATCATACACCCCAGCGATCCGCGCATCCAGCGCTTGTTGCTCGTCGAACCAGGCTTTGAGCTCGGGATCGGTATCCAGCAGAGCCAGTGCCTCGGCGATCAGAGGATCGTTCCGATCATCGTCGATGCCGGGGCGGCAGAGTTCGAGGATATGTTTGGCTTCGTCGCGTTGCATCAGGTGTGGGCTTGATCGGCGGTTTCCGATTCTTTGCGTTTGAAGATCTCGCGCAGCTGAGCTTTGCCGCGCGAGAGGCGCGACATGATCGTGCCGATGGGCACGTCGAGCACCTCGGCGATTTCTTTATACGCGAGATCTTTGAGATAAAAAAGAGCGAGGGGTTGGCGGTACACTTCGTCGACCTCCTCCAGTGCTTCGACGGCGAGATTGGCATCCATGGTCCGACGGATATGAGGATCGACCGTGCCACCAGCATCTTCCAGCATGGCGGGCTCGTAGTGGTCCATGCGCTCGTCCTTACGCTTGCGGCGCAGGAACTCACGGTAAAGTGTCGTAAATAGCCACGATTTGACCTTGGATTTGTCCCGCAGTGCAGCCCCTTTCTCCGCGTAGATGAAGAAAGTCTGCTGGGCCAGGTCGCCCGCCTCATGCTCGTTTTTGGCCAAACTGTAGCCAAAACGATAGAGCGGTTGGTAATAAGCACTCACAATTTCGTCGAAGTCCAAGTTGTTTGAATCGGTCATGTGAGTCGTGGAGGGGCGGGAATATTCCGGTGAATTAAAAATTAATCAGAGTATGAGCATGGCATCCCCGTAACTATAAAATCGATACTGTTCGGCAATCGCCTCGGCGTAAAGTTCCTTTAGCCAGTCGATGCCATCCTCGCTGCCGGGGGTCAAAAAAGCCGCGACCAGGCAGAGTAGAGTGGACTTGGGCAGGTGAAAGTTGGTGATCATGTGATCGAGCCCACGAAACTGGTAGGGTGGGTAAATGTAGATATCGGCCTCAGCCCGCAAGGTGCCCCGGGGGTCCAGCTCTGCTTGCCCACGGGTAACGCGGCGGAGAGCATCCTCAATCGAGCGGACCGAGGTGGTGCCGATGGCGACGCGCGGGCCGGGGCCGTTGGCTTGGAGCTGCTGCAGCACCCCGGCTGGGATTTCATACCACTCGCGGTGGATGTTGTGGTCCTCCAGATGCTCGGTTTGAACGGGGTGAAAGGTCCCGATACCGACCTGAAGCGTCAGGTCGTGAAAGCTGGCCCCGGACGCTTCGAGCTTGGCGATCAACTCCGGCGTAAAGTGGAGTCCGGCGGTCGGCGCCGCGACGGCGAGTTGTTTGGCGTAGTCGGCATAAACCGTCTGGTAGCGCTCGTTGTCGGCCTCACGGCGGGGATCGTCGTCGGTCCTTTCGATATAAGGGGGCAACGGCATGATACCCAATCGCTCCGATAGCGCAGTCACCGATTCATTCCGCTCTGGAGAAAAACGTACCTTATAATTACCGTTCGCGCCCGCCTCAAGCACCTCGGCGGAGTATTCGCCTTCGCGCCCGAATCGTCCTGCCTGGAGGCTTTTCTTGCCCGGCTTGAGCAAGCACCACCAGGTGCGGGCATCTTCGGCCGGATGCAGTAGCAGACACTCGACTTTGCCTCCGGTCGGTCGCTCTCCAAACAGCCGGGCCTTGAGCACCGCCGCGTTATTGCGGAAGTAGCGGGCGTTTGCCGGCAGAAAGCTGCCGATCTCGGCAAAAGTGCTGTGCGCCACTTTCCGAGTGGTGCGATCCACCACCATCAGCTGCGAGGCATCGCGCTGCCCCGCAGGTTCCTGCGCAATCAATGCCTTCGGTAGATCATAGTTGAATCGATCAATCTTCACAGCCTAGGAGAAATGGTGCCATCACCCATGTGGCAAACTAACTTGATGGTATTTTACGAGTAAAAATTTCTGAACAAAGAAGCTCAGACATGAATAGTTGCCATGTCTCGTCGGATGCATCCGATCAGAAACTGTTAGCTTCTCACCCGAAAACCCGCGCCCGCATCCCCTGAATCGTCGCCAAGTCCTGCCAGTCAGCTCCGCCCATCAAATTCACCTTCGGCGGATACTTGCGTCCCTTCTCCCGCTGCCAGGATTCCAAAAAGCCGCGCACAAACTCCTGACTGCCCAGAATCG
Organism: Puniceicoccaceae bacterium; assembly: GCA_003566795.1. Lineage (GTDB taxonomy): Bacteria > Verrucomicrobiota > Verrucomicrobiia > Opitutales > Coraliomargaritaceae > Coraliomargarita_B. Next base: position 35,780 of record PXBU01000110.1, read on the forward strand.
CCCCATCAGTAAAGTAACGCACCCGGCAGCGCAGCACC